>JAQUFX010000026.1 GCA_028684435.1 Bacilli bacterium | reverse complement strand
TGATTTGGAGTAGTTGCATTCAAAAGAAGGGCTAAATCATCTACTTCTAAAAAATAAGCGGGAATATTTAAAATATCTCCTTCAGTAAAATCTAATTTAGTGGAATAACTTTTATAACCAATACCAGATAGATTATTTAAAACTGATAAAGCACTATTATATTCACCATAGACATCAAATAATATTATATGAGCATTTACTGGCATATTTTCATCATTATGATAAAATATATTTTGCATAATTCGAGCTACACCACATGATTTACCTGAACCAGTATTACCAATAATAGCAAAATGATTAGAAAAGAAACTATTTAAATCGGTACTTACATTAAATCCTTCATATATATTAGATGAGCCAATATATAAATTACTTTTATTAGCAGTATCTTGACTCCCTAAAAATAATTCAACTTCACTTTTATAAACAAGTCTTGGTATAGTAGAAAAATTAGGCTTTTTTAATACTCCCGAATAAAATTCATCATTTTTAATTTCACCTACTAAAAGAATTTCAATATCTGTTTCTTTAATACCAATTATTTCTCCTATTATTTTTCGATCCGCTTCTACAAATACAACGTGATAATTTATATAATTAACATCCATTTTTCCCGCTGTATTTTCAATAATAATGGTATTTTCTTCAATTGATTTTATTTTACCAAACATATAATCACCTATTCTATAGTAATTTTAACATATTAAATTAAATAAAAAAAGAGGATTCCCTCTTTTTAGTATCTAAAAGCTGCTCCAAGAATAATTGCTAAAAGTATAAATAATACTAATATAATAAAAGCATTGCTTAAAAAGCTATCTGGATTGCATCTTTTTTCTTTATTGCATATTTTATTAGTCATATTTACCTCCTTATTATATAACGGCTCCTACGATTATAACTAGTAATATAAATAATACAAGTATGAAAGCAGCACCACTAATACCATTATGCCCACAACAAGCGTTCATATTCTCCCTCCTTTTCATTACTCACTTTATTGTATGGAATTATAGTTAATTGTGTTCTTGTATTTTAAATAATATACTGTTATAATATTTACTAGACATGGGAGGGAAATAATGAAAAAGAAAGTTTTACTTGCTATTTTAATACTATTTGTAGCAACAGGATGTGGAAAAGTTCCAAAGCTAGCTAATGGAGAGGAAGCAATGGTTTCATTTGATAATGCTAAATTAAATATTAGTGTTGATGAATTATTTAATGGATTAAAAGAAAAATATGCTATTAATATATTAATTGATTTAATTGATCGATCTATATTACTTGATAAGTATCCTAACAATGAAAAAGAAGCTGATAAGTACATCAAAGAACAACTCACTGCAGTTAAAGAAAACTATAAAGATGAAAAGGGTAAATATGATGAAAGTGCTTTACTTGAAGCATTATCAAATTACTATGGAATGACAACAATAACTGAGTTCGAAAGCATGCTAGAATTATCATATTACCGCACTAAAGCAATTGAAGATTATGCTAAAGCTAAAATAACTGATAAACAAATCAAAAAGTATTATGAAGATGAAATAGTTGGTGATATTCAGTGTAAACATATTTTAATTACATCAAAAGCAACTGATAAAATGACTGACGAAGAAAAAAAATCTGCTGAAGATGCTGCTTTAAAACAAGCTAAAAATATTATTAAAGAACTTGATAAAGGTGTAGCATTTGAAGATTTAGCTAAAAAATATTCAGAAGATAAAAGTAATTCTGAAAAAGGCGGCGATTTAGGTTATTTTAATAAAGGAGATATGGATAATTCATTTGAAAAAGCTGCTTATGAATTAAAAATTAATGCTTATACTAAAACACCTATAAAAAGTGGATATGGATATCATATAATATTAAAAACTGCTGAAAAAGATAAACCAAGTTTAAAAGATTCTAAAGAAAATATAATCAAAACCTTAGCAAAAGAACTTCAAACTAGTGATAATAATATTACTGTAAATGCTCTAGCAGATTTAAGAAAAGAATATGGATTTAATATTGAAGACTCAGATTTAAAATCAAAATATTCAACTTTAATAAGTAATCAATTACTTTCACTAAGTCAACAAGCAAATCAAAATTCACAATAATTAATCTAATATTAAAAAGAGAAGTTAATCTTCTCTTTTTAATTATTTTATTTAGATTTTAATGCAAATTTATTTATTTCTTTTAATTTTATTTTATTAAAAATAATTAAAAATATTAAGGAAAATATAAATAGTAATCCATCTAAGATATAATTTAAGATTCCAGTTTTATATATAATATCAAATATTGCTGATATAAACGCTATAGCTATTCCAATAATTGATACCACTACTATTTTATTACCTTTTTTAAATAAAATAGATTCTTTACTATTTAAGAATTTTTGTTTTAATTTTTTTTTATTTTCTTTTGATAATGTTTGATAATATAATTTCATTTTTATTCCTTTTCTATTGTTTTATTTATTAAATCTAAATCATAGCCTTTTTTATATAAATTATCTTTTATAAATAGATTTAAATTATTTTGATCATATTTATTTTTATATTTATTATATAATTTTTTATAATCTATTTTAATAAATTTATCATCACTATTATTTATTTTTTCCAAATAATCTTGAAATATCTCAATATTATATCCTAATCTAATTAAATAATGAGATATATTTATTATTAAAGCTTTAGTACTTAACTTATTGTTTAAAGCAACTTTTTTATCAATGATCTTTTTTATTTTTAAATTAAAATCCTTATTAATATGTATTTTTGATTTATCTATTCCTAATTTTATTAAATTATATTTTATTTTTTCAGGGCCATTATTTGTTAAACTAAATTGATCATTTATATAAATATCAATATATTTATCATCATCTATATATCCTTGTTTTTTTAACATAGCAATGGTATTATCAATTATTTTTTTATTATACTCTTTATTTTTTAAATATTTTTTAACTTCAAATTCTGTTCTCATTTTTTTATTTAAATAATTAATAGCTATATAATATGCTCCTAATTTATTATTTTCTTTAATTATTAATTCTAATTCAGTTTGAGAAATATTTCTATATATTAATAAATTATATTTTATAATTGTTTCTTCAAATAAAATAATTGAAGTGTTATTATTTAGTGTTAATTCATACTTATTATTTTTAATTTTTTTATATCCATTTATTATCACTAAAACACTTCTTTCTTTTCTTAATTATAACTTTTATCGATTATATTATCAAGAAAAAAACCAAGTTATTATTTTTTGCTCGGTTTTATTTTTTTATATTCTTCTTTTATTTTTATTTTTTTTGGTTTTTTAAAATTAAAATATAATAATGTACTTATAATGATAGAAATTAACAATAGAATTGATAATATTATTATTATAATTTTTGAGTTCTCAGTTTTAGAAATTGAATTAATATAATCATTTATATCAAATATTTGAAGAGTTTTTTCTTCATCATCGTAACTATAATAATTGGTTTTTCCAGTAGCGATATTAGTAGCATAGACTAAAATTAAATCGTTATACTTATAAGCTACGACCTTTTCTTCATTTAAAGTTAAAGATATTTTTTCGAAATGTTTAGGTTTTTTTACATCTTCTAAAAAAATAACACTTATTTTATCACTATTAAATTCTTTATATTTTGTATATTTATCTTTTTTATAAATATATAATTCTATTTTACCGTTACTATCTTTTAGACCTACTAAAGTATATTTTGAAACTGAATTTGTAAATGCTGGCACATCTATATCATTTATTTTTATTGTCGTTTCATCAAATAAATCTGGTTTCACTAAATTCCTAGCTTCTTTAACAACAGTAAATTTTCCTTTACCTATTGTTACTTCAATTGGATTTAAATCTTCAACTGTAACTGTGATTGTGTAAATATTACTAACCCCAGTTTCACTGGTTACAATGACTTCGAAAAAGTTTGCTCCTTCATGAACTTCTTTTTCTCCTGTTCCTTCTATACTTGCATAGCTATCTTCTTTAGCAGCATTAATTGTGATTTTTTCTGTTGTCGATGGCACTAAAAGCTGATATTCTTTAGTATTTACATTGAAAGCAGGAGTAAGCTCAAAGCCTGTTATTGATAAGCTTTTCAATTTGTTATTTGATGACTTTTGACGAGGCGTTACTACTTTAACACTTTTACTTCCGCTTATTTTAACATTTTCACCATTAGCACTAGTTATATCACCACTTACTGAAAAGTTTATTATTCCAGTTGATGTTGATGTGCAAGTAACCGTAAATGTTTTATTTATATTTTGAGCAGTTCCACTATCACCAACAAATTTTTCAGTACATCCACTTGTTGCACCGCTACTATGAATAGTTACATTCCAAGCAGCAACGCCTCTTAAAGACAAAGATGCTTTTACTCTACTACCATTTTCAATTGTACTAGCATTTGTTGATAAGCTTGCTGTTCCAGCGGCAAATACTATATTGCTTGCAAAAATAAATGCGAAGATTCCTATTATTAAATATTTTATTTTTTTCATTTTATCCCTACTGTTCTATATTTATAATTCCTAATAAATGTTGTCTTATTTTTAAAAGGTCAGCCGAATTAACTTCCGTTCCACTTGCAAGTAATGAACTTGTTAAATAAGGCCCTGTTAGTTTATTGATACCTAATAAGTGTTGCCTGATTCTTAATAAGTCAGCCGAATTTATTTCACCATCACCATTAAGATCTCCTCTTACTACATAAGTATATGTTGCAGATGTAGTTCCATTAGATATTATTATTCTATTCCCTGTTGCTATAAGTTCATTATTACTTTTTATATTATCTTGACTATTTTTAACAACAATTGTAGCAGCATTTCCAATTGAATTTTTTATAGCTTGAATATTAGTGCCCAGTGCATATCCTTTTATATAATCATTTATTCTATTTACTTTTAATATCTCCAAGAAATTTGCACTACTTGGGTCAGGATTATAGCCATTGTTATAGCCTGCTCCGCCATTTGCATATACTAAACCTGCTTTAGCAGGATTTGATTCACTACTAGAAGCTCCTATATTAAAGAAATTATATAAACCTGAATAATTATATCCTTCATACTCAAACTGCTCTCCACTTGTCGTAAAAGTAGGAGTGTTATGAAATCCAATTTCTTGAATAGCAAGTGATGCTAAATAAAGAGGTGACACATTAGCAGTATGTCCCGCTTCAACAAAAATACTAGCATATTTTTGATTATCTAATAAAGAAAGATCTTGCATAAAAGTACCATTTATAACATTTTGAACAATGTTTTCCGTATAAATTTCTGAATAAGATAAATTTTCAAACATAAAGATATATTTTTCACTCAAGAAATTTCTCGGATCAAGGAAAAATTTAACCGCATCATCTGTAGCTATACACCAACCATTTTCTGTTACAGTATAGGGATTAGTTTCACAAAATCCAGAATTTATTTCTATACTACTAATTGGTTTTTCTCTTTGGACGCTATTATTAAAATCAAGATTAGTATTTAAAGGAGTAAAAGTCCATAACGGATATTTAGTATGTAAATATCTTAAATATGGTTTATAATCTTCATTAAAAGAAGAAATGGAATTTTCAAAACTTTCATCTTGGATACTCGCCGTTTGCCTTTCGGTATTCCACATACCCTCAATATATGTCGATGATGGCATGCTAGTAAATTCAGGAATAACAAAATTATATACTCGATTTAATAATCCTGTACTAGCCAAAGAGGTATAATTTCTTTTTGCTTCAGCAGTTGGTGCTCTTAAATTCGCCATATATTGATGATTGTAAACAGAATAATGAGTTGGATTAACATTAAATTTTTTTAAATAAGAAGTAAACTGACCCTTTGATATATAAGCACTACCAATAAATTCAGCTCCTCCCATTATCGCTTTTTTAGGAGTCGTCCATGGTCTTCCATATGATGTAGATGTTTCAGTGCTTGGTACTAACGTAACATAAGTAGAACATACATATCCATAATTATTTTGATAATAAATATAATACCAATTATCAGAGCAACCATTACCTGTTCCAGCATTTTTATTAGATATATAAAATCTGACACCATCTCCAATAGCACCTATAACAGCAGAATCAATAGTTGCTTTCTCTCTTATATTTATACCATTAGATGAATTTGCTTTTCCATCTTCAGCATAAACCTCAATTGTGATAAAAAACGATAAAAACAATATAGTTAAAATCATATATTTATTCATTTATTTACCACCTACTTATATATAATATAGTATAGCACAATTAGTAAACTTTATGAGTGAAAGGTGTAAACCGTATACATCTATTTAACAAATAAATAAGAGTTAATTTTAACTCTTATAATTTTTCGATAATATCAGCATTTTTTTCAATACATCTAATTAAATCTGCTTGATCATATTTTACAAATATGGCCTTAAAACGGTCAGGGTTCATTAAAAACATTTTGATATGCTTACTAAAAACTTCTTTAATATTTTTTATTCCTATTTCATTTAATATTTGGTAATTAACAGCTACTATTTTAGGAAATAACAAAAGCATATTTATAACTTCAGGTTCAAAACCACTTTTAAGATTTTCTATTTCGTTATCATTAAAACCTAAGTCCAGTAAATAGTCCATATTATTCGCTCCTTCTTGCTTTAATAATTAAATCGGTAATATTAGCATCTTTTATATCAGTTCCATAAGATGACACTACATTATTTAAATCATCACTGCTTATTGAAGATAATGAATTAAGAACGAAACTAATATTTGTGGTAGACTGACCTGCAAGCAAAAGTTTACTAATAATTTTATCAAGTTCAATTGGCGATGTCTCAATTAAAATATTACTAGCATTATAAATATTACTTAAATCGATATTATTATTAACTAGTACTTTAATTATTTCTTCAAACATTTTAGGAGAAAAGGCATTTTTAAGTTCTTCTTGTTTTTTATTATCAAATCTATTAAAATCTATTCCATATTTTTCAAAAAAATCCTTAATATTTAGAGTGCTTTCATTTAACTCTTTTTCTGATATTTTATTATTTCCAAATATATCTGGCACTTCTTTAATATCAGCCTTACTTACATCATTATCAAAAACATTTAGAATATTAATTTTTTCTTCCTTTATTTCTTCAACTGGAATGTCTACTGGTGCTAATTCAATTGCTTCTTCAATTGGTTCTGTTTCTTTTTCATCTTCTAAACTAGGATTAGCATTTTCATCTTTTTCAAAAACATCATTATAATTTAAATCAATATTTTTTTCTAATTCTTCAAGTTCAAAAGAAGCTTTTTTTAATCTTTCTAAAAATTCATCTTTATCCTCATAAGATTCTTCTTGATTATTTTTTTCTTTTACTTTTTCTTTTATCTTATTAAGATCATTATCTATTGATTCAATCTCTTCAAAGACTTCTGTTGTTGGTTCTTCACGATTAAATTTAGTTTTTAAATAATTATAATTATTTTCTCTAATAGTTAAATTATTAGGATTGTTTTTAGTATGTTCAATTATTCTTGTTAAAGATTCATTATAATATTTATAAACTTTTACATAATTATCTAATTTGTCTTCTTTTAAAATTTTATCTTTCTTAAGATTCATTAATAAATCTTTTATACTGCGTGCTTTTTCAGTTAATTCTGATATCTTTTGACGATGCTTTGTTATTATTTTTTGTTTTTCAACTATTTTAGCATTAATTTCAATATTACCTGCTTCAATAATTGCAGTATGATTCTTTTTACCAAATTTTTCTTTCAAATCAGTTAAATCAGCTTCTAAAGATTTTATTTCATCTTCTAAGATATTTATTTGTAACTTAACATTATCTACTTCTTTTTTATACTGTTTAGCTTCATCAATTTTTTCATTAATTTTTTCATTAATTTTAGTTAATATATTTTCAATTTCATTTTTTTTATTTAATATATCGTCTAATAATTTTTGTAGGCTTTGATTTAATTCTTCAACTAACGTAATCATGATCGAGCCCTCCTTATTCTAATAAGAATTATATCAAACAAACTTTATTATATCAACATCAAATTCACAAAAAAAAAGCACAATACATATACTAAAAATGAATTAAGGAGGAATTTAATGAAAAGAATATTTATTTATGGAGGGGTTATTTTAATAGCACTTATTGCAACCTTACTAATAATATTTTTAAATAAAAATAATGAAGAAGATAAATTAAAAACATTAAAAGTAGCTGAAGTTACACACAGTCCTTTCTATTCTCCATTTTATATTGCAATTGAAAAAGGATATTTTGAAGAAGTTGGGTTAAATATTGATTTAATATTAACAAGTGGAGCTAATAATGTCGTTGCCGCCGTATTATCAGGCGATGTAGAAATTGGTTTATGTGGACCTGAAGCAACAATATATGTTTATAATGAAGGAAAAGAAGATTATGTAGCAACTTTTGCAGGTTTAACAAAAAGAGATGGACAGTTTATTGTATCTAGACAAAAAATCGAAAAATTTACGATGAATGATTTAGCTGGAAAAGAAGTAATAGCAGGAAGAGCTGGTGGAATGCCAATTATTAATTTTATGAATGCAGTTAAAAATGCGAAAGTAGAAAATGTAAATATTAATGATAGTGTCGATTTTGCAAACTTAACTAGTGCATTTATAAGTGGTGAAGGTGATTTTGTAAATCTATTTGAACCCAATGCAACTAAAATAGAAAATATGGGTTATGGATATGTAGTTGCTAGTGTTGGCAAACATTCAGGAGAAGTTCCCTATACTGCCTTTAATGCTAAAAAAAGTTTTATAAACAATAATTCTAATGATATTAATAATTTTAAAGCAGCATTAAATAAAGGGTTAGAATTTACAAAAAAAAATAATAGTGACACAATTTCTAAAATTATAATCAAACAATTCCCTGATGCTTCTTTAAATGAGCTTATCAAAATTGTAGATCGTTATAAAAAAGCAGATTCATGGTTAAATACTACTACTATAAGTGAAAAAATATTTGAAAATTTAGAAGATATGATGATTGACAGTGGATTCATAAAGTCTTATGTTCCATTTGAAGATTTAATTATTAATGAATAAAATACTAGAAATTAAAAATCTTTCTAAGGATTACCATACAATAAATGGAGAAATATCTGCAATTGAAGATATTTCTTTAGATATTTATAAAAATGAAATAATTGGAATAGTAGGATCATCTGGTTGTGGAAAAAGTACTTTATTAAGTATTCTATCCGGTATTGAAAAACAAAGTTCGGGGGAAATAATATCAAATAATAATAATTTTAGTTATATGCTTCAAAGTGATGCTTTAATGCCATGGCTTAATATTATCGATAATGCCTGTTTAGGTTTAGATATTAAACATTTAAAAACACCCGAAAATATAGCTTATGTAGAAAAACTTTTATCAAATTTTGGTTTATCAGCATTTCTAAAAGCATACCCTAATAATTTATCGGGAGGTATGAGACAAAGAGTTGCTCTTGTAAGAACTCTTGCTACTAAACCAGATATTATTTTATTAGATGAGCCATTATCTGCCCTGGATTATGTAACTAGATTAACTATTAGTGATGATATATATAAATTAATTAAAAAATCTAATGTGACAACAATCTTAATAAGTCATGATATAGCTGAATGTATATCAATGTGCGATCGAATAGTTGTTCTAACTAAAAGACCTGGAAAAATAAAAAATATTTATAATATTAATCTTAAAAATAAAAAAACGCCATCAGAAAATAGAAAAGATAAACTATTTGTTCACTATTATGATTTAGTTTGGGGTGATTTAGATAAAGACATCACTTAATCAAAAACAATATTTAAAAAAATTGAAATTAGAAAAAAAAATTATTTTAATAACCCAAATATTTATTACTTTATCTTTCATTATAATATGGGAAATACTAAGTAAACAAGGTATTATTAATAGTTTTATTTTTTCTAGTCCAGCAAAAATAATTAAGTGCTTATATGAGTTATATATTGCAAATAATTTATGGATTCATATTTACGTAACTTTAAAAGAAATTTTTATATCTTTTGCTTTAGGTTCAATAATTGGATTTAGTTTTGCCGTAATATTTTATTCAATACCTATTTTAAAAAAAATATTTGATCCTTTTTTAACAATATTAAATAGTTTACCTAAAGTTTCTTTAGGACCTTTATTAATTATTTGGTTAGGAGCAAATATTAAATCTATTATTGTTATGAGTCTTTTAATTAATACTATTGTTACTCTAATTTCAATTTATAATGGGCTTATTAATACTGATTCTTATAAAATAAAATTATTTCATTCATTTAACGCTACTAACTATCAAATTTTAACAAAATTAATAATTCCTCACAATATTGAAGTAATAATATCTAGTTTAAAACTCAATATTTCTATGTCTTTAATCGGAGTCATTATGGGAGAGTTTTTAGTTAGTAAAGCTGGAATTGGATATTTAATTCTCTATGGAACCCAAGTTTTTAATTTAACATTAGTTATGACTGGAATTATATTAATATTAATTATATCATTTATTATTTATCAAATAATAACCTTTTTTGAAAAGAATTATAATACATAATTTTTTCAGATTGATGACAAAAGCATTTTAATTTAAGCTAATTTGCTTTTTTTCTTATATTCTTTTTAATATTTTCGAAAAAATGATAGAAATCAGTGAAAATCGCAATGATTCAGTAAAACATTTTAAATCATTTTGTATATTCATTGCATATTTTTTCAAATTCTTGCATGCAAAAATAAGCCTGATTTCAGATTCGACTTTTCTTTTACCTTTAAATAAGGTGTATCGTAATCCATGTTTTTGTTTGCCGTTGCAAACATTCTTTCGATGTGCTGTGATCTTGAAGCATAGACTTCTTTAACATCAAAATCGTGTCGATATTCATTTACAAAAAATTTCTTTGTATTTTTCCAATACATTCTAGTCATTTATTTAGCATTTGTTTTTATCTTCTGAAACAAGTTTATTTATATTTACCATTTCTATTTAATAATTATTATCTTTTTTATTTTTAACTAACATATACATTACCTCGATTATTTATTTTTAATATAGCATTTTCGCCAACTATTTTCTAGTTTTAATTAAACAAAAAAAGATGGAATAATAACTTATTTGGATAATCAAGTCTTCCATCTATACTAATTTTATCATACTTTTGTTATTTACATAAAAAAGTTGATAATTTATTATTTTGTCATCAGTCTGAGTAAATATAAAATTTATCTCTATTCTTAATTAATATTAATAAATTTTGCAGGTTTAAAATATTACTATTAATAATAATAATAATAATAATAATAATAATAATAATAATAATAATAATATATTAGCATTCTTTTTTTGTTATAATAATTATGAGATTTATTAATATCATGATTATTAATATTGGAATAATAGAACTAAAATTTACTATTTGAATTTTCACACTAAAATTATAAATCATTAAATTGGTAAAAATCGAAATTAAAAATGATGAGATTATAGATATAATTGATAATGCTAATACTTGAGAGAATAACAAAAATTTTCTTTTTAATTTATTAAACCCAAGATATTTTTGAAGAGATAAATTTCTATTTTCTTCGAAAATAAGATTATTTATTATAATTAAAAACATTATAATAAATAAAAATATTAAACATATATTCATTATCTCAAGAATACTTAAAATACTAGAAACGCTAGTGTTATTTTCATACGGTTCATCGATTCTTAATAAATTCACTATTTCATTATTATTTGGTTCTAAGTCTCTCAATTTTTCATATATATATTCAGTTTTTTTATAATCATCAATAGTTATTTTATAAGTATATCTAGAATTTTCTTCATATAATTCATTAAATTTTTTTTTTTCTATGAACATTGCAGGAATATTATAATTATGAAATCCAGCAATTCTATATTCAAGTTCTTTACCTTCTGTACTATAAAAACTTATTTTTTCACCTTTTAAATTTTCGATATCTGATAAAAAAGTTTGTAATGAAAATCTATAGTCTTCTTTGTTATAAAATAATTCTAGTTCATTATTTTTCAATTTATTATTTTCACTCTCAAATATTAAAATATAATTTCTATCTAACGTAAAATCATTCCATTTGATAGTGGTATTATCATTTCCCAAATTATCATCAATATTTGTATTTTCATCTGAATCTATAAATTGAGTGTCTTGTTTTAAAACAGGATATTTTTCTTTATCAAAAGTGAATTTCACATACTTCTCGACATTGATTATATTAGAATATTTTTTAAATTCATCAATATGGTTTTTTACTCCTTCAACAAGTATAATTGAATTAGTTATATTCCATTTATTTAATATTACATTATAATAATTAATAAAAGAAAACAAAGTAAGTATAATTAATAAAAGAATAGTAAATACTATTGAATATATTCTAGTTTTCTTTTTTCTAAAAAACGCTTTAAAAAACAACAATTTTATTCCTCGCTTTCTAAAAGTTTAATGATATCACTTTTTAATACTTTATTTAAAATAATAGAACAAATCAAAGTAGATAACATTATTGTTAATAAAAATGGTAGAAATATTATCTTGTAATTAAGGAATAAGTTTATCCCAAAATATCTAAAAGAGACAAAAAACTTATATTTTATTATAAGGAAAGTAAAAATAAAGACTGTAATCGCAATTACAAATGCTAGAGTTGATAAAAACATGTTTTCTAAGATATATATTTTTTTTATTTTATTTTTTTTATATCCTAATGCTTTAAGGATACCTATATTACTTTTTTCAATTAAAATTTGTTTTTTTATATATAATGCATTAAGTACAATAATTCCCATTATAACTACAACCAATAAAACCACGACAATTTGATTTAGTGATTTAACTATGTCTATATCTATATTTTTTTTCATTTCAATATCTGTATAACCTTTTTTATAAAGTTCATTTTTAACGTAATTAAGATTTTTGGTGTCATCTATTAATATATAAGTTCCAGATATAGAGTTTTCATCTAAGTAAGGATCAATAGTATCAGTTATTTCTTTCAAAACTGAAGGTGTAACAAAACATTCGTTATTAAAATTTAATGTTTTTGTATTATCATAAAGTCCAACAATTTTAAATGTTTTATTTAAAGTCTTATCTTTAATAGGTATACCATCATCAAATTTATTTTTTTTATAAGAATTGTACTCTATAGTAAATGTACTATTTAATGTATCAGTATTTTTCAAAATGTCTGATGAATTAATTTTAAAGTGCTGTGCTCCACTATCAGGGTAAAATTTCGCAGGACAAATAGCTATATCTTCAGAATTTTTATCTATATTTTTTCCATAAATCACTTCAGGAACTGTGTCAGGTGTACCATGTGAAAGTAATAACCAACCGTCAAATTTTTCGTTTTTAAAGCTAGTATAATTTGCGTAAAAATCATTATTAGATTTATGTATATCCAAAATGTGATCGACATCTGACAAATCTTCTTCTTTGTTTAAAGTGACTAAAATCGTGTTAAATGCTGGGTTTTTCTCAATACTTTCATCTATAAATTCAGTTATATTAAAATAAAATCCTATGATAATTAAAGATATGAAACAACATAAACTAATAAGTAAAACATAAAAAAATTTAGTTTTATCTCTAATAGATTTTAAGAAAGCAAATTTAATATCATTCGTCGTTTTCATCGGAAACCTTTTTCATATTACCTTTATTTAATTCTAAAATTATATCAGCATATTTTTTGACTTCTTGACTATGACTCACAACTATTATACATTTACCTTCTTTAGATAATTGTTTTAACTTTTCAAATATCATAATTTCATTTTGTTCATCTAAATTACCTGTAGGTTCGTCTGCAAGAATAATATTTGGATCATTAGCTAAAGCTCGTGCAATAGCTACTCTTTGTTGTTCTCCACCTGATAATTCTCGTGGAAAATGATTTGCTCGGTCTTTTAAACCTACACTTTGTAATAATTCTAATGCTATTTTTTCACGATTTTTTTCTTTTATGTTTTTATTTAACAACATAGGTATCATCACATTTTCAAACGCTTTTAAAGTTGGATACAAGTAATATGATTGAAAAACAAATCCCAAATGTTGACTTCTAATTTCAGATAACTGGTTTTCAGTTAAGTTACTAATTTCTCGACCAAATAAATTATAGTTTCCTTCAGATAAAGTCGTTATCAGTCCTAAAACACTAATTAAAGTTGATTTTCCACTGCCACTATGTCCCATGATTGCATAAAACTTGCCTTTTTTAAAAGATAAATTCAAGTTATTTAATGCAATAATTTTTTCTGTTTTAGTATTATATATTTTAGTAGCTTGGGATAATGTTATTGTATCGTCTTGATTAAGATTTTGTTTACTTTTCATATTCATAATTCTTTCTATTTATATTTTTTAAATTTTAAAGTTCCTTTGCTTTAATAACCTTCTCCTAATAGAGTTTTTGCAATAAAACTTGCATTGTCATTTGTTTGTTTCCAAGTAATTTTCGTGTTAGAATTTGGCGAATTTGTAGAAAAAGCATTCATATATGTAGCGTTTGTATTCGTAATACTAACAGTTCTAGTAACGCCTTGGTTCCAAATCAACGCGACTTGATGTTGTGCTCTAACAGTCACAATAGGAGTTGCTGTCTTATCAGTTCCAACTACTATCTTAGAACGAAAGTTAGCTTTTTCCGGAATAAACCTAACATCATAACTAGTATTTTTTGAAAAATATCTATTAGTTAAAGATGCACTGCCGGCATAAACAGTTACTATAAAAGTAAATGACAAAGTCGCAATTACTGCAATTTTAATTAACAAATTTGGTTTCTTCATAGACTTTAACCTCCTTTCTTATTTTTTTTACAACAAATCTCCCATATATTATTCCTAAAATATGGACAATGTTATAACAAAAAAATTAATAAACAAAAGGGGTTTACTACTACTATTTTAATACCAATATAATAACACATTGTTTTTACAATATGCAACAGAAACTACTTTGAGTTAAGAAATTTCTTTTTAATGCTCATTTAAACAACATTTTTTTATAAAAATTTTTTAACATTGATATGAGTTTTTTCCACCCACATAGATAAGCATCATTTGGTATGAAAATCAATTTTACAATTTGGACAATGTTTATTAAAATTTTTGTTTGTAATTAAAGTTCCATCAAAATCATATTTTTTAAAATTTAAGTTTTTATCTTTAGAAATGGCTTCTTATTTTAAATGTTTTTTATGATTTTCTGTTTTTTTTCTTCTTTGAGTTTAAAATCTTAAAAATATCTTTAATTCACCCAGATATTTTTATAAATTTATTTTATCTTATATCTTCAATATGACATGTAGATACAGCAATTTCATTACCTAAAATTGCGACGCCAAAAGCAGTCAATGTAACAGACTTATTACCGATATCTGTTCCTCCAGCTCTAACATTTACATTAGTAGTTGTTCCAACAAAAGATTGTAGAATACTTCTTGCTCCTGATTCACATTGAGCATCACATCCGGCAGGTAAAGGATCCGGTGCTGATAAATAAGTAAATCCAGTGAATGTATTTGTACCAGTAAGACTTATTGATGTAATTTTGCAAATACTTATTCTATTTGTTATATTACCTGCTGCGTTAGTTAATATAAAATAAGTTTCATTTATTATTGAATTTGGTCTACCGCTTACAGAACCACCATTTTCAAGATTTAAATTTAATTCCGAGGTAGGAAAAGTGTCTATTAGTTGTTCGATTATATTTTTCATTTGGGCA
>JAQUFX010000059.1 GCA_028684435.1 Bacilli bacterium | reverse complement strand
CACTTACCATCTCTAAATCACTTTGAGGCCATTTATTACAATTCATCAATTTATTTAATCCGTTTCCTCGATGAAGAAAATAATTAAATCCCATTTTTGCTAAATACTTATTACGATCTTGAAACAAGCCCCAATTAGGATGATAAGCATAATTACTGTAGCCAATGTTTTTAAAAAGAGTCCCTATTCCATAAGGAAAATAATTGTTTCCCTTACGCCAATAATTACTTAAACTATTAAGGTCTGCAAATAAACCTGTTAATTCTTGAAATTCACCACCGATAGTGCTTAAATTATTAGGAGTATAAAAATTTTCAAAAATAAAACTAGAATTCGCTAACTTATATAAAGTTGGAGTATATTTTTCAGATATGGAGAAAGGACTTAAACTCTCAGCCATGACGACAATTAAATTTTTACCCTCATAAAGACCTGTATATTCATTTTTTAAGGTACCTGAATCTGAAGAAAAGTATCTGTGCATCGATTTAACTACTTCATTCTTTTCTTTATTAATCAAGGCTTCAAAATCAATATCGACGTTATTATACTCGTAGATAATTTCTTCCTCTTCTTTTACTTCAATAACCGGTTCAATAGTTATCTTTTCTTCAAATCCAAATATTATCCTTTTAACATCTAAATATAAAGATGGCATTACCCCTAACTTTTCTAAATTTAAAGCATTATTTTCAATTTCATAAAATAATTTATATGAAGAATTTTCTTCATTTTGATTTAAATATAGTGAATTTCTAAATATTAATGAAGTTAATATAAAAAACAAAATCATTAAAACATAATATGATTTTTTAGTTACTTTATAGTTAATGTCATCTTTAAATAATAAAGCTATAATAAATGGAAAAAACATTAAAAGAATCAAATAAATTTTTTTAATAATTTCAATAATAGCTGTATCTGCAAATTGGGCCGCTTGATCTGTAATAGCAACTATTCTAATTGTAAAAAAAGTGTTTAAAATTGATTTAAAGACAACTTCAGTACTATAAATCAAACAGATAATACACAATATTATCAAAAAAAATACTTTGTAACCTTTTTTAATAAGTTTGGTTATTAAACTTAATAATATCGATATTGGAGTAATAAATAAAATAGTATAAATGGCATCAACTCTAAAAATTGAGTTAAAACCAAAAACGTTTACTTTAAAAACTAATTCACAAAATAATAGTGATAAAAAATAAAACAAAATCAAATTAATTTTTTTAAACTTCATAAACTCACCTTACATAGTTTATTATATCATAATAGTGAAAATAAAAAAAAGAACTAAATTTGTTCTTCTTTCATTGTAAACGCTAAGACTGTAGCAATTGCTAAATAAATAGATACTGCCGGCGCTCCTAAAACATGTCCTGTTATTAAACATGCTAATAATCCAATTACAACTGTATAAAATATTAACCATTGCTCTAAATTAAGATTTAACTTTTTAATAATAACATATTCAAAACAAACAAGAAAAATCGCTATTAATGGAGCAAAATAAATAAATGTACCAATTATTCCAAGTCTAAATAAAATATCAAAGATATCGCTTTCAATCATTTTTTCAATCTTTACATTATTTATATCACTTCGATTAGTAACACCAATTCCAAAATACTTATTTACATCATTAGAGTCAATATATATCTTTGCAGTTTGATCTAATAAATCATCTCGTCCACTAAATAAAGAATATAGGGCACTCCTACCACCTGTTCTACCTAAATTTGTTGCCTCTTTTGTAGATTGATTTAAATTATAAGATAAAGGTGATATTGGTAATAATGATATTATTAAAACTACAAAAAATATTGGTACAATCATTTTTTTGTATTCCATTTTAATTGAATGATAAATAACAATACAAATCATTGGTAATGAAACAGATAAATAAGCTGTTTTAGTTCCAATTATAAAACTAATTAAAACAATTAAAATTACAATTAAAAAATTTACAAAATTCATTTTTTCATTTAGCTTTAACCATAGGAAAGGAAAAAGTATACAGATAATTGCACTTACTTCATTAGCAGAGAAAAACCACCCAACATTTCCTCTTCTATCACCAACATAAGAAGAAAAGCCTGTTCCTAAAATATATGGTAAAATAATTAATATTGCCATTAAAATTAGATTGAGAGTTAAAATAGAAATTATTTTGTTTCTTTCTAATTTATATTCATCATAAATATTTAGAAATCCTACTAAAATAACTGGAAAATAAAAATATTTAAACAAGAATATTATTTCACCTTTTAAAATCGATAAAGTAAAAATATCTTCTTTAGTTAATAAATAAAAAATAACAAAAATTAAAATAATTGAATAATAAATTAATGAATTTTTCCGATACTTTGATTTAGATAAAAATAGTACATATATTACTAATAACAACAATACGAATCCTCTTATAACTATACCAATCGTAATTGGAAAATCAGTTAATCTGACCATTAAAGAAGTTGTTATATCTATTATTGGTTGTATTAATAAAAAAATATATAATAATATTTCTTTATTTTTATCACTCTTTAACATAAAACACCTCTTTAAAATTATAACACAAAAAGGATAATATATACTATCCTTTTATTTTTATTTACATTACATAGACTTGTTATTTACAATGTTTCTTAACACTATTTCTTTATCATCAAAGTGTATTTTTTCATTACCAATTATTTGATAATCCTCATGACCTTTCCCTAATATGAGCAAAATATCGTTTTCTTTTAATTGCTTTATTCCTTCTATTATGGCTTCTTCTCGATCATATATAACTATATAGTTATCCTTTATTAAATCACTTACAATATCTTTCATAATACTTTCTTCAGACTCGTTTCGTGGATTATCATTAGTAAAAATCACGAAATCTGAATAATCAATTGCAATTTTACCCATCAATGCTCTTTTAGAAGCATCCCGATCACCACCACATCCTAATATTGTAATTATTCTATTTTCTTTGTATTCTTCTACATTCATTAAAATGTTTTCTACCGCATCTGGTGTATGAGCATAATCGATAACAATTACATTACTATTATAGTTAACAATATCAAATCTACCTTTTGGTGGCTTTAATAAACTAGATAATTTTATTATTTCGTCAATATTATGCCCTAATTCCAAGGCAATTAAAAGTGCATTCATATAATTATAAATATTATATTTACAAGGTAAATTTAAAGTTATAAGATACTCTTTATCTAACTTTAATTTAATAATCGATTTATTTAAATATAACTGATAATCTAATATTGAAGCAGTACCTTCTTTACCATAAGTAATATTATGGTTATCCTTTGATATAAAATATTTACTATATGGATCATCTTTATTAATAATTGCTATCTTCTTATTTCTTAATTTATCAAATAGTTTTAATTTAGCATTTAAATAATTATCCATAGTCTTATGATAATCGATGTGTTCAAGTGTTAAATTAGTATAACACGCAATATCAAATTCAATTCCTTCAATTCTTCTTTGCTCTAGTGCATGACTACTAACTTCCATAACAACTGCTTTAACATCATTTAAAATAGCCTCTTCAAACATCATATATAAATCATATAGATCAGGAGTTGTATTATTTAAATCTCTAACTTTATCATCAATAAAAAATCCATTTGTTCCAATATAAGCAGTTTTTACTTTTAGTAAATTTAATAACTGATAGGTTAAAAAACAACTAGTAGTCTTACCGTTAGTTCCAGTAATTCCAATCATTTTAACCTTTGAAAGATCTACTTTTGATTTTAAATATTGTTCTAAATATGT
>JAQUFX010000058.1 GCA_028684435.1 Bacilli bacterium | reverse complement strand
TTTAAAAAATATATAAATTATTTAATATATTTTACCTAGATTTTCTTGTAATTCTTTTAATGCTTTTAAAAATGCTTCTTCTTTATCATATTGCATTAATTTAACTTCTAGCTTAGATTCTTCTATATGATTAATTTTATTAGTTAAATTTATTTTTTTAACATTTAATTCCGGTAATTCATATGCATATTCATCATCATAACCTATGCCAAATTTATCTTTATTTTTAACTAACTCTTCATAACTAATAATTGCATTATTTTCTTGTTCAACTTCATAAGTAGTTAATTTTATTGCTTCTGGTTTATATTCTTTTTCAATTGCATTTGCTACCGATGCAATATCGAAATTGTCAGTAATAATACTTTTTTTTGCATCAGATTCAAAATCACTTAATTTAATTAAATATAATACATAAATAAATAATACTATAAGTAAGAAAGTTCCTATAAAAAAGAAATAATCTCCTATACTTAAAGTTTTAACAAATTCTAACATATTAATAAATACTTCTCTCATTTAATTTCCTCACCAAAATTTCTTTCTATTATACTAAATTAATAATAAGGTTGCAAGCACACCTAATAAATTATTTAATGAATGGATAATAATTACAAAATAGATATTTTTATATTTGACATAATAATAAGCTATTAATGTTCCTATAAATACATAACTTATTGATTGGATAAGTGCTACCGTAATATTTATATCAGTTGGAAAAACATGCATAAATCCAAAGATTAAACCACTTAATAATATAAATAATCCAGAATTTTTTATAATCTTTTTTAAACCTAATCTAAATATTATTTCTTCAACAAAAGGAGTTAATAATACAGTAGATATAAGCATTATAATTGGAGCACTACTTAAAAGTAAATTAATAATTGATTGATTCTCACTAACTAAAATATTAATTTTTAAAACAAATGATAGAATATAGATAATAAATGTTGCTATTATTTTTACTATAAGTAAAATGACAAATAATTTAAAACAATTTTTTAAATTATTTTTTATATTTATTTTAAATTCAAACAAATCATCTAATAAGGTCTTTTTATATATAAAAAATAATATAATAAATAATACTAAACTTATTAACGCTTCACTATAAGCTATATCAATAAAGTTAAATGTATCTACATTAATATTTAATTTATTAAATATTATAGAAAATGTTTTTCCAATATTAAAAAATAATAAAATAACAACTAAAAATTTAAATATATCTATTAATTTATTTTTCAACTTAACCTCACAATATTTTTTCGATCAAAATACTACCCAACAATGTATAAAATATTAAAGTAACACTTGCATACCAGACATTATTATTATTTTTACGGTATATCCAAGAAAGTGATATATATAAAATAAAATATGGTATAACACTAAATAATATAGTCAAAAATGACCCTTTTAAACCTAAACCTATAAAAATCACTGCAACAAGACCACTAAATAATATTCCTTTATTTTTATCTCTTATTAAATCATTTATGCCATGAACATATATAATGCTACTAATAAACGGAATTATTAAAATATTTTTTATAGTATAAATAAAACTATTAATATTTAATGGTTCATTAAATACATTAATAAAAGTTAATGGTATATATTTCACTTTAAAATAATCAGCAATTAAAGTACTTAAATATTCGCTTACTTTAACTGAAAAAGTTACTACGATAAAAAAAACAATAACCATTAATAAATTAGGAAATATATTTCGTTTAAATCTTCTGAAATCTCGAGTTATATCATCTTTATATAAATAATAAACACTAAATAATATTATCAAAAATAATATAAATATTAATATTTCCTTTATTAGTAAAGAATAAGCATTAACGTTTATTCCAATTAATGATAAAATATCAAAATAATATATTTCAGCAAAATTAATTAACACTATACATAATAATAGTTTTATAAATTTATACATAATATATACTCCTTATAATTTATATTAAAGCATATCTTAAATATTTACAATTAAAAATGTAAATTATCTTATTATTTACATTTTTAATTTACATGAATTATACTATTAAATCGCTTCTTTTTATTATATAAATTTTAGAACCTTTATAAAAAGCATAAAAGATATCTTCTAAAAGAAGTTGTTGTTTCTTTAAATACATTTTTAACCATAATGAAGATTTCTTGATATTTTTTAAAGTATCTTTTTGAATAACCCCATCTATTATTATCGGTAATGGATAATCTCCCTTAATTTTAAACATATTATATTTAAATATTGATAATCTACCATTATTTTCTAAAAATGCGTACTCTACATCTTCTATGTTTTTAATTTTTTCTTGTCTTAAACTCAGCAATAAATCATCTAGTGTGTATCTTTGTTTTATCATTTCTTTATAATTTATTTTTCCTTGATTTATGATTAAGCTTGCTCTTCCACTAACAATAGACCTAAATTTTCTTGATTTTAAAGATATTTTAGCAAATAATACTTCAATTCCTACTAGAACTAATATTGGAAGAACCGCCAGAAAGATAGAATCTTTAATATTTTCAATACTAATAGCACATAACTCTGCTACTAAAATAGAAACTATTAAATCGATAATTCCTAATTTTCCTATTTCTCTTTTGCCCATAACTCTAAAACATATAGTTACAAAAAAATAAAAAAACACGGTTCTAATTATAGCAGAAATAAATATCATTATTATCACCTACTATATTATGGGTGTTCTTTTATATTTTAATCATAATTTATAATCTATTTTTTTATTATTAATATTATCAATTAATTTATTTATAAATTCTTCTTTACTAATAGTTATCGATTCACTAGTTCCATATATTCTATAAGTTACATTATTATTTTCTTTTTCATTATCACCAAGCACCAACGTAAAAGGTGTTTTATTAGTTTGACTTTCTCTAATTTTATAATTTAGTTTTTCATCTTTAATATTTACTTTAGATCTTATTCCATTTTCTTTTAATAATGCATTTATTTCTTTACTATATTCTAAATGATATTCATTATTGATAGGTATTATATTAACTTGTCTTGGTGCTAACCATAAAGGAAATGCACCAGCAAAATGTTCAATTAAAATACCTATAAATCTTTCCATTGACCCAAATATTACTCTATGAAGCATAACAGGTCTTTTTTTAGATCCATCTTCGGCTATATATTTTATATCAAATCTTTCTGGCAAATTCATATCTAATTGTATAGTTCCACATTGCCATACTCGGCCAATTGAATCTTTAATATGAAAATCTAATTTTGGACCGTAAAACGCCCCATCATGAGGATTAATTTTACATTCATGTCCTGCTTTAACACAAGCATCTTCTAAAGCTTTTTCGGCTTTATCCCATGTATTTATATCTCCAATATAATTCTCTAGTGGTCTTGTAGATAATTCAATACTATAGGTTAAACCAAAAACCCTATATATTTTATCAATAAAATTTATTAGACTAATAACTTCAGTTTCAATTTGAGATTCAAGCATAAATATATGAGCATCATCTTGAGTAAAAGTTCTAACTCTAAATAAGCCATTTAAAGCTCCACTTGCTTCTTGGCGATGTACTTGACCTAATTCTCCTACTCTTAAAGGTAAATCTTTATATGAATATAAATCTCTTTTATAAACTATTATGCCACCTGGACAATTCATAGGCTTAATTGCATAAGTTTTATTATCTACTTCACTTATATACATATTATCCCGATAATTATTCCAGTGACCAGATAATTCCCATAATTCTTTATTAAGCATAATTGGAGTTTTAATGAATATATAATTTTCATTAGTATGTTCATC
>JAQUFX010000057.1 GCA_028684435.1 Bacilli bacterium | reverse complement strand
GCAATATATTCATTAATTACCTTACTGTTACTTTCCGTTTCTAATTTTTTAATAATTGGCTCAGTATCGGTTATTTCAATAACTTTTTGTAAATCTTCTTTAATATGATTTACTTTTTCATAAGTTAAATAATTATCAAAAAATACATAACCAAAGCAACCGGAAATAATAATTATAATAATTAACAGACATAATTTTAAAATATTAATATTAGTTTGTCTTAAAAAATTTTCTTTAATATATTTATCGCTGTAAGAAATAACAAAGCGAATATTATTGCTTTTTTTAGCCGAATTATTTATTTTTTTAATATATTCAATTAATTCTAAATCAGTGATATTATCATGTAAAACAATTTTAATATTTTTTTTTCGATATAATTTTAATGTTTCTAATATTTGTTCTAAGTCACTTTTAATAGATTTATTTAAATGAATTACTTTTAAATATTTATTAATTGTACAAAAAGCTTCAAAATCATCTACATCATTTTCTTTTAAGGGAAGATCAATACTGATAATTTTTTTATAATATAATGATGAATACTTATTTAACATATTCATTTCCATAAATTTACTGGTAAATAAAAGCTCGCATCTAACTTCTACAATGATATTGTATTTATCAAAATATTCCAACATGAAATCTTGCAAATTAAAACAACTTACAAATTTAATATGATTTGCTTGAGCAATTTTTTCACACATTCTAAAAGTTAAGGGAATATCATCCTTTAAAACTAAGTTTTGGATATTGGGAATATATTTTAAAATATCTAATAATTCTAATTCTAAAGAATTATTGGATATTATAGCAGTATTTATTTTTCCTTCATTAACTAACTGATTTAAAAATGTTGTTACAATTTTAGAATTTTGAGTAATATATTTATCTGTAAATACCAGTTCATTATCAGAAATAATATTAGTATTCATTATATTTTTTTGATCTGTATTTAAATTTTTTTTCGCTTTAAAATATATATTATTTTCTTTAATTTGGACTAATATTTTTTTCATGTCAACACCTATGATTATAATATCATAAAAAAACTTTTTTTAAAATGAAAAAATATGTAAAATTTGTGTACAATGAATAAAAAAATGATATTATATGTATTTTTTTGTATTTTTATGCTATAATCTCGACTTTGACAGTTGAGATGAAAAAACTTTCGCAAAGCCAGTTAAAATCTGGTTTTTTTGTTTTTTACACTTGCGTATTTTATCGTAATGTGATATGATAAAAATAGGATGTGAAAATATATGAGATTAAGCTCTTCTAAGTCTAAAAATTCTGAATCGTTTTATATAATTAAGGATTTTGTTAAAGACGGCAAAAGAAGTACAAAGATTATACATAAGATTGGTAATATCGAAAAAATAAAACGGTTAGCTGGTGGTATGGATTATAAAGAGTGGCTAAAAGAATATGTTAAAAAATATAAAAACAAGCATTATAAAAACGAAATTGTCATTATAGAAAAAAACAACCAAAAACCTATATCAAAAGATGTTAAAACAACTTTTGATATAGGTTACGTATTCTTAAATGCTATATATAATGATCTTGGTATTAAAGATATTTGTGATGAGATACAGAGTGAATATAAATTCAAGTTTAACTTAAATGAAGTGTTCTCATATTTAACTTATGCTAGGATTATTTATCCGTCATCAAAGTTTAGAACTTTTAAATTGTGCCAATCATTTATTAAGGCACCAACATTTAAATTACATGATGAGTATAGAGCATTGTCATATTTAGCTGAAAATTTAGACATAATCCAAGAAAAAATATTTAATAACAGCGTAAAAGTTCTAAACAGGAATTCAAAGGTTATTTATTATGATTGTACAAATTATTATTTTGAAATACACCAAGAAGATGAATTAAGAAAATACGGGTATAGTAAACAACATCAACCAAAACCACTTGTAGGCATGGGGTTATTTTTAGACGGTGATGGGCTTCCCCTTGCTTTTAACATACATCCTGGAAACAAAAGTGAATTTAAAACGCTTATACCAACAGAAAACAAAATATTAAAGAATTTCAAATTAAAAGATACAAAAATAATTCTGTGTACTGATGCGGGTCTTTCTTCAGATGAAATAAAGAAATTTAATACTGATAAAGGCAGAGCGTTTGTAATAACGCAACCTATAAAGAAGTTGAAAGAAGATTATCAAAACGAAGTATTCGACAATGAGGGTTGGAGAATATACGGAGATTTAAGAAACGTTTATAATTTAGATCATATAAAGGGAAGTGTAGAACTAAGAAAAAAACATTTTGAAACTGTTTTTTATAAAATAATACAATCTGAAACAAATTCTGTTAAACAAGATATGATAGCAACGTTTTCGCTTAAATACCTAGATTATCAAAGAAATATAAGACGGGGTCAAATAGAAAGAGCGGAAAAAGCTATTGAATCAAACGATATAAGTAGAAAAGGTAAAAACCAAAATGATATTAAACGTTTTATTAAGACTGTAGCAACCACTAAAGATGGGGAGGAGGCCACTGAACAAAGTTGCTATATTGATCAAGCGATAATTGAAAAAGAGGAAAAATACGATGGTTACTATGCAATCACAACAAATTTGGTTGGCGATGTAAAACAAATATTAAACATAGTAAAAGGGAGATGGCAAATCGAAGAATCTTTCAGAATAATGAAACACGATTTTCTTGCAAGACCAGTTGAACTATCAAGAGAAGACAGAATAAAAAGTCATTTTATAACATGTTTTGTAGCGCTTTTAATATATCGGATATTAGAGCAAAAACTAAATAAGCAATATACAACAACAGAGATATTAGATTGCCTAAGAACGATGAAGCTATTTGAATCAAAAGGTGATGGATATATGCCTTTATATGAAAGAACTGATTTAACAGATACTTTACACGAAGTATTTAATTTTAGAACAGATTATGAAATAAATACATATCAAGATATAGAGAAAATCCTAAGTAACATCAATAAATAAGCACATTACGCAGAAAAATAAACTAAAAAAAGTCTTTGAATCCTTTAAAACAAAGGGGTTGATGACTTTTTCACTCTTACAACTGTCAAAGTCGGGGATTCAAAGGTAAGATTAATTATATTATTGTTAATTGTTTAAACTTGTTAAAAATGGTTATTTTTATTATAATAAGTAAAGAAGGGTGGTGCTTTATGGAATCCGTGACACTTTTGCCAGCTGATCGATATATTGTAGTAAATAAAACAATATTAACGGATTTTGAACGCAAGTTAATAATTGCTTTTTATGAGCCAATTATCGGTCCAATAAGCACATGTTTATATTTAACTTTATGGAATGACCTTGAACAATCAGAGCTTTTTAGCCGAAATTTAACTCATCATCATTTAATGAGTATTTTAAAGTGTAATTTAAACTTAGTTAAATCTTCTCGGGAGTCATTGGAGTCAATTGGGCTTTTAAAAACTTATGTTAAAACTGGAAATGTGAATGAATATATTTATGAATTATATTCACCTCTTAGCCCACAAGAAATTTTTAATCATCCTATATTTAATATTGTTTTATATAATAATATAGGTCAAGATGAATACGAAAGATTAAAACTTTTTTATCAAAAAGTTAAAATTGATACAAAAGAGTACATGGAAATTACTAAGAAGTTAGATGAAGTTTATGAAAGTAGTAATTTTTCAATGTCAAATGACATTAGAGAAAGATTATCCAATCCAGTTCAGGTTAATGAAAAGATTGATATTGATTTATTAATTTCTTCAATGCCTAAAGGTGTAATTAATGAAAAAGCATTTAATAAAAAGAATCGAGAATTAATAAATTTACTGGCATTTATTTATAATATTGATACTTTAAAAATGATTGAAATAGTTCGCACTGTTTTAAATGAAT
>JAQUFX010000025.1 GCA_028684435.1 Bacilli bacterium | reverse complement strand
AAAGGCTCAGGAGGATTTTTCGTTTCTAAAAGTGTCAAAGATAAGAATATAATATAAACAGAATAAGTTATCAACCAATAGATAAATCTTCAATAAAATATCCATTATAAATAATATAATAATTTTCATCTTAAATTATTTGACACATCTTTTAAAGCATTGTATATTTATACTAGGAGATTTAACATGAAAAAGGAATCATATTTTGCCGATGGATTATTAATAATATTTCTATTATTAACTTTAATTTTTAAAAATAAATTTGTAGTCATCGCACCTAATTTAGATGTATCTATTTCTATATTTATATATTCCTTTACATTTTTAATATTAGGATATATATTAACTAAATATAAGTATAAAGAAGCTAAAAAAACAATAAATATAAGTATTATTTTAATATTATTATTTTTAATATTAAATTTAATATTAAATAACACTCCAGGAAATGCCGAATCTGAAATAAATCAATCCTTATTAAATATATTTACCCCATATAATATCTCAATATTAGGCCAAAATATTTATCTAAATGATTTATCTATAATATTAATCTTATTAATTTATTATATTACTCATAATATTTTTATATCTATAAATGACACTCTTAATACAATTACAAATAAATATTTGAGTTTTGGTATATCAATATTTATAGCTTTTATAATCGATACTATGTTCATGGTTCCTACCCTTTATATAAAAGATATTTATTATGCTAACTTAGATGCTTTCGATATTATTAAATATCTAACAGCTAATTTCATGGTATTAATAATTATGTCACTATTATCACTATTAATTTATACTTTAATATTTCAAAAAAAGAAGAATCAAATTTAAATCCTTCTTTTTTTAATCTTTATTTTTACTTTTTTAATTATTCTATATTATATTCTTTTAAAAAAAGTACTAGTCTTTTTTCTTATCTGGCTTTGGTAAAGCTTCCTTACGAGATAAATTTAATCTTCCTCTATTATCATAACCTAAAGATTTAACTATAATTTCATCGCCAACTTTAACTACATCAGAAGGTTTATTAACTCTTTCATGAGCTAAATGACTTACATGGACTAAGCCTTCAGTTCCTTCCCATAGTTTAATAAAACAACCGAAATCTTCAACTTTAACAACAGTGCCAGTATATAATTCTCCTGTTACTACTTCTTTAATAATATTTTCAATCATTTCAACTGTTTTATTTATAACTTCGTAATCAGTATGATATATAATAATTCTACCATCATCTTCTAAATCCACTTTTACAGCATCTTTATGACTAACACTATTAACATTACTAGCTTCTAAAATAATTTTAGTAATCATTTCTCCGCCACGGCCAATAACATCTTTAATCTTATCAGGATTTATATTAATAATTTTAATTTTAGGAGCATATGGGCTTAATTCTTTTCTTGGTTCAGTAATAACATCTGCCATTAATTTTAAGATTTTTAAGCGGGCTTTTTTTGCTTCTCCAAGTGCTTCTTTTAAAATTGATTTAGTAACACCTTTGATTTTAATATCCATTTGTAATGCGGTAATCCCATTTTTAGTACCTGCAACTTTAAAATCCATATCTCCCATATGGTCTTCAAGTCCAGCAATATCAGTTAAGATAGTATATTTCTTACCTTTAGTAATAAGTCCCATAGCAATTCCAGCCACTGGCGCTTTAATAGGAACACCAGCTGCCATTAAACTTAAACATCCCGCACAAATACTAGCTTGAGAAGATGAACCATTACTTTCTAATATTTCACTTACTACTCTAATAGTATAAGGAAAATCTTCTTCAGATGGAAGAACTTGTAATAAAGCTTTTTCTCCTAATGCTCCATGACCTATTTCTCTTCTTCCTGGTGAACCATATCTTCCTGTTTCACCTACTGAAAATTGAGGAAAATTATAATGAAGCATAAATCTTTTTGTATCTTCAATACCAAGTCCATCTAATATTTGATGTTCTCCAATAGCTCCTAAAGTTGTTGTTGATAATGATTGAGTTTGACCTCTTGTAAATAAAGCTGAACCATGCGTTCTAGGTAATAAATCAATTTTAGCTGATAAATCTCTTATTTCATCTAATTTTCTACCATCAGGACGAATTTTTTTATTTATAATTAATTCTCTTACAACTGAAGCCTCAACATTATCCATCATGTTTTTAACATATTTTTCTGATATTTCATCTTTATATTTTTCGGTAAAATAACTTATAGCATCAAGTTTTACTTCTGCTATTTTTTCATAACTTTCAAGTTTATTCTTAATTTGAACAGCTGAAAGCATATTTTTTTCAGCATAATAATATATTTCTTTTTCTAAAACTTTATTAGTATTTGGAATTACAATTTCAACTTTTTCTTTTCCTACTACTTCAATAATTTCTTCTTGGAATAAACATAATTCTTTTATATATTTATGTCCAAACATTAAAGCTTCTAACATATCTTCTTCGCTTACTTCTTTACTTCCGGCTTCAATCATACAAATATCATTTTTAGTTCCGGCAACTGTAACTGCAAGTTCACTTTCTTCTAATTCTTCACTAGTTGGATTTATAAGATATTTTTTACCGATTTTTCCTACTACAACTCCAGCTATGGGTCCATCAAAAGGAATTTTTGATATTCCTAATGCTAAAGATGAAGCAAATAAAGCTGTCATTTCAGGAGTATTATTTGGATCAACTGAAAGGATGGTATTAATAACTTGGACTTCGTTTCTAAAGTTTTCATCAAACATTGGACGAATAGGTCGATCAATTAAACGAGCTGCTAATGTTGCATTATCACTAGCTCTACCTTCTCTTTTGATAAATCCTCCTGGTATTTTTCCTACTGAATATAATTTTTCATTATAAACAATAGTTAATGGGAAAAAATCACCATTACTAATATTATCACTCATAACAGTAGCTGATAATACTACCGTATCACCATATCTAACTAATGCTGCTCCATCTGCTTGCTTAGCTAGTTCTCCTACTTCTACTATTAAGTTTCTTCCTAAAAAATTAAAACTAAATTCTTTTTTATTCAAAAATATCACTTCTTTCTATAAATAAAAAGACACTAAAAAAATTAGTGCCTATTTTCTTAAATTTAATTTCTTTATAAGTTCTCTATAACTTAAAACATCTGTTTTCTTTAAATAATCTAATAAACTTCTTCTTTTTCCTACTTTAATTAATAATCCTCGTTTACTATGATAATCATGTTTGTGTATTTTCAAATGTTCGGTTAACTCATTAATCTCATCAGTAAGTATAGCAACTTGGACTTCAGTACTCCCAGTATTGGTAGCATTTTTTCCATATTTTTTTACTAACTCTGCTTTTCTTTCTTTAGTTAAAGCCATAAAAAATCCTCCTTTTATTAATATCCGTTATATCTGAGTAAAAATTTGGAGAATAATTTAAACCAAGATAAAACTTCTATTTAATTATATTATAAAAGTTAGGATAAATCAATATGTAAAGGTAAAATATATCCTAGAATTGAATGTTTCTTCTATTGTTATAATGCTTGTAACAAAAATATAGTAAATATTTCTTAATCAATATTATATAAAACTAATAAGCTCATGAACTTGCTGATTCTATATTAGTAAATAGTAGACGAAACAACGGCATATTAGAAAACAATTTTATAACTTTAGATAATACCATTAAAACTTTGATAATAATATGTCTATTTATTACTTCATAAAAAAAACCTATTCTCATATCTCTGTTCCTATCATTTATAGAAATATTAACCAAAATCTTCTTAAAACTAAATATATATTTTTCCGTGGTGTTACTTATAAAAAAAAGAAAAAACCAGAGTATGAATACAGAAAAAATAGGAAATTGATTGTCCTAGTAGATATTTTTAGATATAGTAGGAAACATTAATCCTGAAGTTACTTTACCGAAAATTAACTTAATAAAAATAAAAAGAAGTGAATTATCACTATCTATTTATTTAACCATTAGCAATTAATAACCTTAATTGCGAAAGATCAATACTTGTTACCGCTCCATTTTTATTTATATCTAATGCTTTAAGATAAGCATTTTCTTTTGTATAACCACTTACTCCTGCTAAATGAAATCTCATTTGAGATAAATCAATAGATCTTATTAATCCATCACCATTAGTATCGCCGGTTATAACAATGTCATATGCTTCCACACTATTAAGATTATATAGAATATCTAATTTCATCCCAGTACCAATATAACCACTTGTAACTTCATTATTATTTTTATCAGTTACTTTAATAGTAACCCCTGTTAGTTGAAAATTATTTATAAATGTTTCTAATATTGTTTCTTTTGCAACATTACTAAGATAGTTATCTCCAATATTATAATCAGTAGTATATTGATAATCAATAACATTAATATTTATTGTTTTGTTTATATTAGTTCCATCAGTTGAAGAAACAGTAATTATTGCTTCACCAGTACTTATAGCAGTAATATTTCCACTACTATCAACTGTTGCTACATCAGTATTGTTACTACTCCAATTCAATGTTTTATTTGAAGCATTTGTTGGTAAAATGTTGAAATCCACATTATATATATTACCTTTCTTTATATTAATTGTATTTTCTGAAACAGATATATCAGAAATATCAATAAACTCATTTAAAGTAACAGTTTTATTTTTTGTAATATAATCATAGTTTACTTCAATATTATAATTTCCAGCATTAAGTGGTCCAATAAATTCTAATATAATATTTGAAGTATTATTTTTGATTTCAGTTTTAGTTATTGTGAATTGATTAGTAACATCTATATTATCACTATTAGTAATCTTTACATTAAATAGACTACTATCAGTTATATAAGAACTATTGATTGGTAAAGTAAGTTTACCACCTTTTTTATCATAAATAATGCTCGGTTCTTTAATAATATCACCCAAAGTAAAATCATAGGCAATTGTTTGCGTAAAAGCTTTAATAGAACCTGCTGATTGTTCAGCTTTATCATATAAATCATACCAATTAGTTTTATCATATGAAGTAAAACTTTGATTAGCTTCATAGCCATCATAATTATAAGCTTCTAAACTTTCAAAAGAAGTTTGAAGAGGTACAGGATACTGATTCCCATTTACTTGATAACTTACCATAACTGAAAAGTTAGAATTTTCTAATAAAATTGGTTCATCTAATTTAATGGTATGATATCCAGCATAGCCAAGATTTCCACTTTTAATTAATTTCATATTAGATGATACTAAATTAGAATCAATACTATTAATATATAATTCATAATTTGTTACTCCTAATGTACCAATAGTAATTTCTGATAATAATTCTAATCCATCTGTTTTTTTAGTATATTTATTAGCTACATAAACTGGATTATCAGTTTTATAACCAAAGCCACCAGACCATCCTAAAGGATCATAATAATAAGAATTGTCATAATCTTTGGTAATTGAGACTTCTGTTATACCATATACTTGATTATATATACGATAATCATCATAAGAAATATAAACATAACCAGAATTTCCCCAACTAGTCCCCCAAGAATTTTTTATAATCCACGCACCATTATTCGGCGGTTGATAATTTGTTTTAAAATTAGTTGATGAATAATTATCATCCCAACCAACAACTGTAACTCCGTGATTTAATGATTTAAAATCACCTAAATAATAATATGCTCCAGTTAAAGCATTATAATAATTATCATCATGATAATAACCAACTCCTAATGCTCCATAATTAATAAGATGTTGTTTCATATTGTTAATCATTTCAGTATCTTTACTTGCATACGAAGGAAAAAATTTAATATTTTCTACATAAGCAGTAGTATTTTTATTTTGAATTTCACTAATATTTATTAGATCCATATTATTTACAAATGGCATATCTATTTCATTTATTGGGCCTCTTCTACTACTTAATAAAGCTGAGGTTTTAAAATAATTAGCTCCTTTAGTCGCATCTTCATTAAATCCTAAAGGATTTAACTCATCATTTAAAAAATATCTTACGGTAGCATACCGATTATATCTTTCTGAAAAATCATATTCCGATTGATATTTTTTTAAAATTGTTGATTCAATCATGGCATTTGCTTGAAACCAAGAACACCAATTAGTATTCATTTGATTTTTAACAGAAGTTACGTTATTAACTCCATCATCATTTCTTAAATCAAATGTTGGATCTGAAATAGATGCCGAAACATCATCAATATTTAATTTAAATCGTGAAAATTTCGAAGGATTATTTTCTATAACATATGGTACAGGACTTAAACCTTCTTTTTTCTCTTTAAATGATATATCTAACCACGCTTCAAATTCAGGATTAACATTTCCTAAAATAGGTTCTAATGCTCCTTTTGTACTATAACTCTTTACATTAGTTTTATTTATAAAGAAATTATTAATTAATTTTCCACTGGAAAAAGTAACAGATAATATTAATATTCCTAAAAAAATTATATTTTTACTATTTAATCTTACCCTTTTCATACTGTTTCCTTAACATTTTTTTTCTTAATATAGATAAATAATCCTAATGTAGTTAAAATTAAAATTGCGATTATAATATATACTATTATTTCTCCACTTTGAGAATCATTTACTTCAATGTCTTGAATAATGTTATTAGTTAAAAAATATTCTGAACAATGATTAATATCAAATGTAACATTTCCATTAACTATACTAATATTTTTCTTAATTAATTTAATCGTTTTATTATTCTTATCATAATAATATAAATTAACTATGTTACCATCTTTATAAATATTAGCTAAATTTATAGTAACCGTACTTTTACCTGGTAATAAACCTTCATGTTTAAAAGTTAAATTGGTAATAGGATTTGATTTAGTGATTTTTAATATCTCTTCTTTATATGAACTATTGTTTATTTCAATATCTAACTTCGGTGAAATATTAGTATTTTTTAAATTTTCTAATTTAAAATCCCAACGATATAATTCTTTATTTTCACTGTTATTAATAATAAAACGTAAATCTTGATATCCCTTTTCGGCATTTTTGAAGGTATTATTAGAAATAACTAAACTTTTAGAGTTGTTTAATAACTTTTCTTCAATTAAATTATTTTTTCTAATAATAGTAATAGCATATTTTTTGACATTAGCATTTTCAGCAGTTACTGTGATTTCAAAATTATTTACCCCAAATTCAAGGACTTCATTTCCATTTAGGGCAATAATGCTTTTCTCATCTTCTTTTTCGGCAATTATAACTGCTTTATCATAAGTACTTTCTAAATAAATAGTATATTTATAAATATTTTTATCAAATTTAAAATCTTGATCATTTATCTTAAGGCTTTTTAAAAAAGCATTATCAGATAAACCTGGAATTTGATTATTTTCATCTTTTTTAATTAAAACGATAGTATATATTTTTTCACTACCCTTTTCACTAATAACTTTAACTTGAAAGGAATTTGATCCAACATTTAAAATTTTAGTTCCTATTCCAGTTACTGAAGATTTTAAATCTTCTGCTCCAGCAGTTATATTAACACTAGAAACACTATTTTCAACTACGGCATTATAATTAAGAGTGTTTTTATTAAATACAAGCGAAATACCAGTTATATTTAAAGAACTTAAATAATTATTATTACTTCTTCCATCAGTTCTAGTTACGTTTATAGTATAAGTATTATTTACTCCAGATTCTGAAGTAACAATTATATTGATTGCTTTTGTTTCCCCATAGTTTAATGATACTGTTTTATTATTATATGAAATTTTACTTTTACTATCTTGAGCAGTAGCATTTAAAATCGAAAAAGAAGATATTTCTGAAGGTATAGTAATACTATAAGAATTTATGCTCGGATTAAAATTAATTGATCCTGTACTTATTGAAATTGCTGATAATTTATTATTGACACTTCTAGTATCAGGTCTTACAATATTAACATTATAAACTTTTTTTGTGATGCCATCTTCAGCAGTTACTGTTACACTAAATGAATTATTACCATAATTCAAATACTTAGTTCCATTACCAGATATTGTAGCTCCTGAGGTTGCCCCAGCATTAATAATTGTACTTGCAGCATTAATAGTAGCTGTATAATTAACTGTGCTGGAATTAAATGAGGGCGATATTGTTCCATTAGCTAATGATAAACTAGTTAAATTTGCATTATTAGAAGGAGGATTTTTAACATTAATCGTTAATGAATTTGAATTTCCAGTAAATTCATCAACTCCATTATTACAATCATCAGCAGTTGGTATTATTGTTACTGAACCAGCTACTAATCCTTTAAATTTTAATGAAGCTACATTAGTATTAGATAAAATAGGATGGGAAGAATCTGTATCTAAAGCCAATTTAGCAGCATAAGTAGCAGTCCAACCATTTAATCCAGTTACACTAACATAACTTAATTTATTATTATCATTCATATTTAAAGTACTAACACAACCTGTAAGGCCTCCACTTACATCATTAATATTTTGAATTGCAACATTAATAGTTACTTCTTCACCTATTATGATTGAACTTTTATTTGATTGAATATTGATTGTAAAATTATTAGCAGCATTAACCTTATATAATGGGAATAAAATAATCCCTACCATTATAATCATAAATAATATCTTTTTACTTGTTTTTTTCATTTTAGTTTTCCTTCTTACTTCTTTTTAATATTGTCATAATATGTCGAATGCTATTATATAACAAGTATAAATTATATTAGATTTAAAAGCAATTGTTTTTTATTAAAAAAAGAAGAAGATTGCTCTTCTTCTAATCTATATAAACACTACAGTAGTGTACAATATATAATATGGAATATAAATAACATTGTATAATAGTAAAGCCTAAAAAATTATTTATATTTAATTCATTTAAAGTCGTCATTGTTTCTTTAACTGGGATGGTTTCTTTCCATTAGAAATAATTGCTTCCTTAATTAATATTTTTTTAAGAATATTTTATCACTATTTTTTGAACCTTCATGAGCTAATTTAGCAATATTTGCTTTAATATTATAATTTATTAAATTAATATCTTATTTTAATAGTTCTTTTTCATATTTATTATATTCATTTTTATTTAACATTTTTTTTACTTTTATTTAATTTATAATATTAAGGGCATTTTAATATAATCCATATCTTAATGTGGTAACATAAAAAAGATTACCATTTATGGTAAATTATTTTAATTCAAAATCTTTAATTGAATATCCTAATTTATTGATGTGTTTTATTAAACTACTAGCAGATATTCCAAATATAGTATTGTAATCCCCAATTACTTTATCTATAAAAATTATACCTTTACCAAGTAATGTATATCCACATCTCTCTAATATATTTTCTTCATTATCTACATACCATTGTATTTCTTCTTTATTTATATCATTTCTAAGAATCAATTCCGCTTTATCAAAATATGTTATAGTTTTATTTTTGTAAGTATCAATAATTGTTACACCAGTATAAGCATGCGTTGATTTACCTTTCATTTCAATAATATTATTAAACGCTTCTACTTTTGTCTTTGGTTTTTCATATTTTTTGTTGTTCATATAAATTATACTATCACATGCAATAATTAAAGATTTTTCTCTTACAATACTTTCTACAGCATTTGCTTTATTTAAAGACAATTCCATAACATATTTATCAGGTTCTATTTGCATAGAACTTTCTGCAATATTGCTTTTAATCACTTTATATTTAAGTCCCATACAATCAAATATTTCTTTTCTTTGCTTTGACCCAGAAGCTAAAATAAGATTAATCAAATATTACCACATCCTCAAAAATATTATATCACATAAATAATTTTGTTACCATTTACCCTAACTAACACACTAGCTAATTTGATAATCCTATTTTTTTCTAATTCATTTGTTAATCTATTGAATACTCTTTTAATTATTTCTTCTTCATTTTAAATCACTTCTATTCTTACTATGATTTTTTATTTTTTTTGTAATCTCATTTTTTACAATTTTATTCTTAATTTCTTTATAATAATTCATTTCATAAATTCCTTTTATGGTGCATAATTATATATTTGATATTTATTGTTATTTATCTTAATTAAAATACTACCATCTTGATCTGTTCTATATATTTTACTATTTGATAAATTCTCTAATATCTTTTCTTTAGGATGACCATATCTATTATTCTCACCTACACTTATTAAAGAGTATTTAGGATTAATACTATTTATAAATTCTTCACTACTACTTGCATTTGAGCCATGATGTCCTACTTTTAAGAAATCTATCTTTGTTAGATTATATTTATTAATTAAATTTGATTCTACTTTTGTAGATGCGTCTCCCATAAAAAGGAATTTATAACCATTATAATTAATATATATAACATTTGAATTATCATTTTCATTATTATATAATCCAGTACTTAAAAAGTGTAATTTATATTTATCAATATTCAACTCTTTTACACCTTGATAATAATCTTTATTCTTATTATCTAATACTCTTATTAGTTCAGTCTCTAAATTATTATATTCACCAATATTAAAGATAACCTTATCTACTTTAAAATTATTAACTAAATTTACACTCTCTCCCATATGATCCATATCTCCATGAGTTATTAATAATAAATCAATTTTAGATATACCTAAACTTTTCATAAAGGTGATAGTATTATTACTAATATTATAATTTTCCACTCCACCAGTATCAATTAAAATGCTTCCTTTTTTATTATATATTAAAGTACTATCTCCTTGTTTAACATCTAAAAAATAAACATAAGTTTTATTATCTAAAATAGGTTTTATTTTAAATGATAATATTAATAATAAAGATAATATAAGATATAACTTATTTCTTGAATAAATAAAAATAATTAATAATAAATAATAAACTAAATACCAGATATTATTTACTTTAGGAACTATAATATTGAAGATAGTAATGCTACCTAATAAATTATTTAAGTATTCCATAAATTTTATTAGTAAAAAATATAATGGTTCTAAGAATTCTAATAAAATTGTTAAAATTGATGCTGGAAAAATTATTAAAGTAATTAAAGGAACAAATAATAAATTATTTAACGGCGATAATAAATTAATTTCATAATTATTTATTAAAGTAACTGGCATGCAAAATAAAGTAGCTATAGTGCTAATATATAATAAACTTTTAAAATAATTATTATTATATTTATTATAACTAATAATTAATCCATATGAAGCAATACTGGAATATTGAAAACCAATATCAAAGATAATCTTAGGATTAAAAGTTATTAATAAAAAAAGTGTTAAGAATAAAATATTTTTTGTTGTTATATTAAAGTCATAATATTTATTTAAAGAATATAAAATAAAAAATAATAAACTTCTAATTACACTTGCCGAATAATCAATCATAAAAATAATAATGCTTAAAATAATTATTGTAATTAAATATTTTAATATTTTTTTAATATTTATTTTGTTTAAAAAAATAAATAACAAAGTTGCTATTAAATTTATTTGCGTGCTTCCAATTGCAAATAAATGTATAACGCCATTTCTTTGATAATTATAAAAAGATTCATCACTTATAGCATTGGTTTCCCCAAGAGCAAATGCTTTTAATGAGTCTGAAGTTAATCTATATAAAGATATTTTTTTATATATTTTATCTTTTAAATTATAAAATATATTTTTATTTTTTTGTAATATTTTAATATCTTCTACTTTCATTAAGTAATAAATATTATGATTATTTAAATATTTTTTATAATTAAAAGAATTAGGTATTGTATTATTATTAGGATAATATAATTCTCCTTTTAATAATACTTTACTTCCTAAAGATAAATTTATATTCCCGTAATAATAAGCAATTATTTTTTCTTTACCTTTTATGGTTATTATGTACCGATCTTCATTTTTTTTAATATTAGTTATCGTTCCAATTATTTGATTATTATTCAAATCATATTCACTTTCATATTTAATAATATATATTTTAAATAATGCTATTAATAAACTTAATACTATTAAAATATAATATATATAATTAAATGATAATATAGTCTTTAATCTTAGCAAATATAGTTGGTCCTATACCTTGAACATTCATTATATCTTCAATAGATGTAAATGGTGAGTTAAATCGATAGGAAATTATTCGGTTAGCTACTATTTCTCCAATACCATTTAAAGTAGTTAATTCTTCAATATTAGCAGTATTAATATTAATTAATTCATTTTTGGTGGTTGTAATATATTTAGTAGTAGTTATTAATTTTGTAACTGAAGTTGTTGTTATCTTTGGTATCGGAATTGAACTTTCCATCTTTGCTTCAGGGCATTTTATTTCTGGGCACTTACATATAGAACACTTTAAATTTTTCTCTTTTTTACTAGGAATGTAGATTACCATTTCATCAGCAACTATTTTACTTAAATTAATATTATTTACATTAGCATCTTTTGTTAATCCTCCTGCTAATATAATAACATCCATAATATTATTATTAGTTATTTGATATACTCCAGGATTATTTACTTCACCTTTGATATCGCAAAACATCATATTAAATGATAATAACATACCTATCATACTGTAATATATTCCTTTATCTTTTCAAATATTGCATCACCTATACCAGATATATTCTTTAGTTCTTCGATATTATTAAATTGACCATATTCATCTCGATATTTGATAATATCATTAGCTTTAGCTTCCCCTATACCAGATAATGTTTGTAATTCTGTTATACTGGCAGTATTTATATTAATTTTATTATTTATTAAATTTTCAACACAATTATTTACTTTTATAGTTTCACAATCACAAGTTGTGTTACAAGCTATTGATTTAGAACCCTCTTTGATTTCTTTATTATTATAAACATATACTACCATTTCACTATTTAATTTTTTGCTTAAATTAATATTACTTGTATTACCAGAACTAGTTAATCCTCCTGATTTATTAATAGCATCTATTACTCGATTCCCATTTTTAAATTCATACACCCCTGGTTTTTTTACTGCTCCTTTAACATCTACAAAAAAATTTTTATTTATTATAGTTGTAGTAGTAGTTTCTTCGTTAGCTATAAATATTTCTTCTTCACGATCAATAAAAAAATAACTTAAAAATATTATAATAATAGTACATCCAACTAAGATAATTATTAAATATGGTTTAAAATTATTTAACATATAACCCTCCTATAGATATATGTTATAAAAAAAATATTATTTTCCTTTAAAAAAGAAATTATTTATCACTTATAATTTCTTTTTATTAATTTTTTTATTTGTGGTTTATAATCCTTAGCTTCTTGAAATAAAACATTACCATTAGGATAAAATATTAATTCAGGAATTTCAATATTATTAGTAATACTTATAAAATCTGCCACTAATCTTCGATGACAAAACTCAAATATATCTTCATAACAAAGAAGTACTAAATTACCTCCAAATTTTGATTTTAATGCTTCTATTATTTCATTACCATTGCTATTTTTTAATCGATGATTAAAATATTCTTTAATATAATATTCAATTAATTCTTCATTAGTTAACTTATCAGGATTATTTTTATAATAAGTATACAAATCTAAACTTGGTGCTAGTTTTTTAAAACTTAAACCTCTAAAACCAGCCCCACTTCCACCATCTCCACTAATAGACACTGGGACGATATTTCCAGGTAATTTTCGATTACTAAAATTAATATAATTAGATGTCCCAATAACAACATTATTTAATAATTTATTATTATCTTTAGTATTAATGTCTAATTTTTTTATCAAAATAAAATCCCTCCTTAATAAATTATTTTATCATATTTTTAATTAAAAAAATGATAAATTATTTATCACTTTTTGGCTTTAATATTGTTATGGTAGAATTATTTAAATTTATTTTTTTCAATACTTCATTAGCATTTTTTAAATTTAAATTTCGATAATAATCATAAATATCATAAATATATTTACCCTCATATATCATATCATCTTGAACATCATTATTTATAGTTTCTATCTCATCAAAACTAAGAATTAAATTACTAATTGAACTTTTTACTTTACGATTCATTTCATCTTCATTTATAATCAAATTGTTTAATTTTTCTTTAATTCTTTTTAAGAAATAATCAGGATAATCAGTTGTTGATAAAAACGCTATTATAAAATAATCCTCTGTAACTGTTAAATTTGTACTTATTGAATCTGTTATTATTTTACTTTTAAGAAGTTCTTCTTTTAATGAAGATGTAGCCCCAAAATTAATTCTAATAATTAAATTTAAATACATTTTAATTTCTAATTCAGAAATATTGATATTTTTAAATTTGCTTTTAGGAATTTTTAAACCCATTGTAACTTTATATTTATCAACTGGCATTTCTTTTTCTTCATATTCATTTTTTACTTTAATAGGTTCTTTTATCTTTTTTATTATCGGTTTACAATATTCAATAAAATCAATCGTTTTCATAGTTTCACTAGTTATTGCAACTGCTTCAGTAGGATTAAAATTTCCGGTAATAACTAAAAACATATTTTCAGGATGATAAAAAGCATCATAAGCAGTAGTAACATCTTCTAACGTTATATTCTTAATATCCGATATAGTTCCAGCTATTAAATATTGTCTTTCGTCATTAACAAATATATTGCGATATAATCCATATACAATTTCTGAAACTGAACTATCACATATCATATTTATTTCTTCAGTTATAATACCTTTTTCATTATTTACCATTTCTTTAGTAAAATATGGGGTATAAACATATTTAAGTAAATATGATAAATTTTCTTTAAATTTAGTATTTGCAAATACTTCATATGATGTATATTCATATGTAGTAAAAGCATTAATATTAGATCCTAACTTAGAATAATATTCAAAAGCATTTGTACCTCCTGGCATATTAAACATTAAATGTTCTAAAAAATGGGCTAGTCCTTTAGGTAAATTAATATTTTCACCTTGATATTTAAAATTAGTATAATTTGAACCAAATTTAACATTTAAAGTACAATAAAAATTTTTAACCTTATTATTAGGTATCATGATAATATCAAGGCCGTTATCTAACTTTTCTAAATATACAAATTCACCAGTGTTTTTAATTTTGATTTTTTTCAATTAGATTCACCGCCTACTAGAGAATATATTGTACTGATACTAATCTTTTTACATAAATTATATATTTCTTCTTTAGTTATTTTTTTAAATTCTTTTATCCTTGTTTCATAATCATCTAAATCACTAACATTTTTAAAGAAATAATTATCAACTATTTTACCGATATTGTCCATTGACATACCTAAAGATGATATAATTAATTCTTTAGCTTGATCTAATTCTTCATCAGATATATTATTACTCATATCTTTTATTGCCTGTTTAATTAAATTGATAGCTTTGTCTTTAGCATTAATATCAACAGCTGTTAATATTAATATTAAACCATCATATTTTTGATACATTGAATTCACATTATAACACAAAGAGTTTTCTTCCCGTAATCTTTTATATAATTTAGTTTCGAGAGATCCTCCACCTAAAATTATATTATATAAATTAGCTACATACTTTTGTTCATAACTGGTTAAATTATTTAAATTTAACATCATAACAATATTAGTTTGAACATATATATATTTTTTCGACTTTATTAATGGTTTTCTTTTAGGATTACTAGTATACATCTTTATATTATGATTTTTAATATATTTAAATTTAGCATATTTAGCAATTATTTTTTCTATTTCATCCATGTTTAATTCACCAATAATATAAATATCAATATAATCATGTTTTAAAACTTCTTTATAATATTTATACAAAGAAACAGGAGTAATATTTTCTACTTCATCTAAAGATCCAATATTAGTAAAACTAGACTTTGAATTATCACCTAATGTTTTCATTGCTTCAGTAAGAGCATATTTTTTAGGGTTTTCTTTTAAAGATTTTATATTAGCAATATTTCTATTTTTAACTATTTCTAATTGTTCTTGATTGAACTCTTCATTTATTGCTAAAGGATTTAATAACATTTCAAAAGGAAACTTTAAAGATTCTTCTAAAGCTTCTTTATCAGTATATTTAGGATTTATAAAGTCCATACATACATTAGTTAAAATAGCATTCCCTACTTTACTTGTTACACTATATATACTGGCATTATATAAATCCTCTAATTTTAAAAATGTTTCTCTTACCGTAGGATATCTTTTACTAGAATCAGTTAAATAATCAAAAAGAATATTTCTTTTACTTATTTCTTCTTTAACAACATTATTTCTAAATATAATTTCCATATGACAAAGTTTAAACTTATTTGTTTTTATCGTATGTAAGTTATATGGTCCCATTTTATATTCTTTATATACCATAGTCCACCTCACTTACTAGTATATGTAAATATTTTAGTTTTATAATTTAATTATATCATAACATTTGTTATAATTAATATAGGAGATGATTAAACTTGAAACCAATTCATATAGTAACAGAAAAAGAAAATATTGCTAATATAGTCTTACTACCAGGAGACCCTTT
>JAQUFX010000024.1 GCA_028684435.1 Bacilli bacterium | reverse complement strand
ATTACAACTATTAACAATATTATTAATAAAAAGTAAATGATAATTGGTAATACTGCTGCTAATGCTTCCATTATTCTTCCTCTCCTTCTTTATCTTCATACATAGAATCAATTAAATTAAATAAATCTGTTTCAATATTATTGTCATCTATGTTTTGAACTATTTTAGTATCACTTAGTTTTCCTTCTTTTTCTTCTATATTATCTTTTTTCTTTGGAAGTTTAATTTCTTTAGTTGGTTTATCTTCTTCCATTAAAATTTCATCTAATGTTTTAAGTGAATCATCAAATTCATCGTGAGTAACTTTTTTATCTTCTATTTTATTCTTTTTGTTTTCTATTCCATAAGCTTTTTTTCTAACTTCATCTAAGTTAGGACCTTTTACTCCAATATCTGTTTTAACAATTACATCATCTTTACAATAATTTTGATCAAGTATGCCATAAACTGGAGATATTATTGGCGAAGATTTAAATACTCTTGATGGTCTAGATTCTTTATCATAGCTATCTCTAATTAAATCCCTACTTCTTGTTTCAACTCTTTTATTAAAATTTTCTTCACTAAAGATATCTAGATAATCTTCTTTTTCTTTATAATCTATATTATTTCTTCTTAATATTTTATTTTCTTCTAAATCAAGTGGAAAATTAAAGGTTTTTTCTAATTCTTCATTATGTTCTAATTCTTCTTTCGGAATTTTAATTTCTTGAATAGTATTTTCTTCTTGATACTTTGGAACTTTCTTAGAACTTTCTTTTTTAACATCCTCTTTAGTTATTATTGGAAGTTCATCTTCTTCAATTTCAAATAAAACATCCTTTAGTTTTTTAAATATTCCCACAAATATTACTCTCCTTAATTAATTAAATCTAAATCCGGAATTTCTGTTCCTTTATATGAATCATACTCTTGAATATATTCTAGGAAGTTACTTTCACTACCTTTTGCTTCAAATATATTTAATTGTTCTTCATTAAAGTTTAATACATTTTCACCCATCATATTTTTAATAATATCATCATTATATTTGATTGTAGATAAAATAATTATCGAATTAGTAATTACTTCTTTTAAATTATCTTTATTTACTATCAATTCTATTTTAGCATAATTATACATTATTTCAATTAAATATTTGTTATTTTTTTGATTTACTTCTAAATATCCATTAATATCATTATTTAAAATATTTTTACTTATAAAGGCTTCATCATTAATTTTATAATCTTTTTTTATTTTATTATAATAACTAACGATATCGACATACATATAATATTTAATATTTTTATTTATAATTATTTCATTAAAGTCTTCTGTTTTATTAACCATAAGACCGACTGGTAAATAATACTTATATCCTTTACGATGGACATTACTTAATTCAAATTTACTATTTTGAACTTCTTCTACTAAAATAGAGATATCATTATCATTTATTTTAATACATCCCGAAGTAGTAATAAGCAAAATAATAAATAATATTAATTTTTTCATATTTAACTCCTAATCATAGTATAACAAAAAAAGAAAGTTTTTTAAATCTTTTTAAAAGCATGTAAATAATTAATAGTTAAACCTAATGAACTAAACTTTTTTTCATATTCAGTAAATACATTAGGAATATTTTCTTGATGTAAATCTAAAGATAGATCTTTAAATATATAATTATTTTTACTTAAAGATATTATTGAATAAGCAAATAAACTTTTATTATCAGTTTTTAAATAAATATTAATTTCTTGATCAAATAATTTTTCATATAGATCTAAAAAGTCTTGGCTAGTTAATCTTCTTTTTTCATGTCTTTTTTTAGGCCATGGATCAGAAAAATTTAAGTATATATTATTAATTTTTATTTTTATATAATCATTAATAAATCTTGCATCATTACATATAAATCTTAAATTAGGTGGTATTTCATCTATTTTTTCAAGTGCTCTAATAAATACTGATTCATACTTTTCAATACCTATAAAATTAATATAGGGATATTTTTGAGCCATTTCAATAATAAAATCCCCTTTTCCAGTACCAATTTCAATTGAAATAGGATTATTATTTATAAATGTTTTATTATTTAATTCATTTATAACTAAAGGATGATTTGCAACTATTTCTTTAGCATTTTTAACTTTTCTTAATCTCATATTTACTCCTTTTTTAAACATTTTATAAACTATACATATAATAGTCTAGAGGTGAAGTTAATGAAAAAAGATCGAAATACTTTTTTCTCTGGATATGGTTATAATAGTATGAATCCTGGAATGGGCCAAATGGGACCGAATTTAATTCCCAATCAAGTAGCAGCTAATTCTAATTTCTATGCTGGACCAGCTGTTGGAGGAAACATTATGCCCGGAAGCACGATGCAACAATATGGTGCAATGGCTTCAGACATTGATTCCCGTTTATCTAAATTAGAAAGACAAGTTAACAGATTAGAAATGAGAGTTAATAAAATAGAAGGAGATACCGGACAAACACCAGGAAATTATCATGATAGTGATAATAATTATTCTAATTCAATGTATATGGTTTAATTATTTTTCTTTAATTTGAAACTTACCAAAAGTAAGTTTTTTTATTACTTTACTTAATTCTTTACCACCAAAGATATGATTTGGAATCCCTAATTTATAACTAACTCCAATATATATAATCCCACCTACAACAGCATCAATCATAATTAATTTAAGAGCTGAAGTTCTACTGTATATATTAAATGGTAAAAATTGATTCATCACTAGTAATACTACGACCATTAAAATGCTTGGAACCAAGATTTTAAATACTTGCTTATAAGTATCTTGATATGACATTTTATGTTCTTCACCAATTGCTTTTAAACCAATATAAATGGATACTAAATAACTAATAAATGTTGCTAATATTGCTCCATAATAGGCTGGGATATTAATATTATTAAATAATATCATAAAAGGTATTACTAATACAGCATTAAGTAAAAATCCAAATATAGCTGATTGATATACTGCTTTAAACTTATTCATACTTTGCAAACTGGTAGAAACAATCATATAAACATTAACAGCTAATGAATTAAAAATTAAAACTTGTAATATTGCTCCCCCATAATGATTGATATTATAAAATACTGTCCATACTGGAGTAGCTAAAATTGATAAGCCTAAAGTAAGAGGTATTGAGACATAAATAATTATCTGCAAAGCTTTATTAAACTTATTATTTAAATCACTCCAATTTTTCTTGGTATATGATTCTACTATTGATGGTATTAAAGTAACTGTCATTCCCATTGCTATTGAGTTTACTATCATACCAAGTTTAACTCCCCACGTAGAAATAACGCTCGTTATAAATTCAACATCATAAGCTGAATAACCTAAGTGATCAAGAGTCCTTAAAATTAATACCATATCGGTAAAACTGTATATTTGCGTAACTAAATTAATTATTATAAAAGGCAAAGCATAAAGACCAATCTTTTTAACTATCGCTTTATTTGTTATTTTATCTTTTTCATATTTTTTATCTAAATTAAGTTCTTTTTTATTTTTTCTAATTATTTTTAATAAATAAATGTAAGCTATTAATCCCCCAAAAAAAGCACCTGATACAGCTATCCCAACTGTTACTGTTAAAGAGGCATCTAATATTTTATAAGCTAAATATGAACCAGTTAAAATTACGAAAATTCTTACTATTTGTTCTAATAAATTACTATTTGATGAAGGAGTTATATATCTATGAGCTTGTAAGTATCCTTTAGTTACACTTAAATGAGGAATAATAAGAATCGCAAAAGAGACACATCTAATAACAAAAGCTACATCTTGAACAGTATTACCTCCAGTTAAATTACCTAGTATTAATAAAGCCATCTCTTCAGCAAATAAAAATAAAATAATAAAAGCAGCTATTGAAAAATAACCGATAAACTTTTTACCTAATTTAAATGCTCTAGTTTTAGCTTCTAACATTCCAAGGGCATTATATTCACTTATTATTTTACTAATAGCACTAGGAATCCCAGCAGATGAAATACTTAAAAAAATTAAATATATATTATAAGCATAACTATATAAAGCTCCCCCTTTTGAACCAACAATTATATAAAAAGGTATAACATAAAGCATCCCTAATATTTTAACTAATATTACGGATGCGGTAGCTATTAAAGTACCCTCTATAAAACTGTTTTTTTTCATTATACGTCACTCACAAATCTTTATATATTATCATAGCTGAAAAACAATAAATTTGTTCTTCTCCGCTAGCTGTTACATCAATATCATATTTAATATCAATAACATCAATATTACTTAACAAGAAATTATTTATTGATGTTTCTAAATCTTTTTCATGAGATTCATCAAATATTTTCACCTTCATATTACCCTCCTTTTAATAAAGGATAGCATTTTTAAATTTAAAAAAATGTCGAGTATAAAAATAGAAATCTCACTCATATCTCAATTATACAAAAATTAATAAAAAAGAGATATATGCAAATATAAGTTTTACATTTAGTTTGCAATATAATCACTTACAATATCATATAATTCATTATTTATTTCTTCAATTGATTTTACCTTTTTATTAGCTACACAATTTATGGTATTAAATTTATATCTTTCTGCCATTAAAAAATATGTTTTTTCAGCATTAATTAAATGATTTGCATCACGCTCTGCACCATCTTTTTCATTTCTTTTACATCTTAACTCTTCTCCATATTTGTATGGTAAATATAAAAAGATAACTTTATCAGGTTTTGGTAAATCTAGCATTTGAAATTCTAAATGTTCAAGCCATAACAACATTTCTATTTTTTCTTTTTCATTATTTAATTTTGCTCCTTGATGTCCCATATTAGATTCAACATAACGATCCATAATTATAATATAACCATTATCTAAATTTTCTTTAATTAAGCTTATATTATATAGACGATCAGCTGCATAATAAAGAGCAGCTACCTTAGGTGGTATATTAGTTGTGCCTTCAGGAAAGGTACATTTTCCATATTCAGATTTCCCTAAAATATTAGCAGCTATTATTTCTCCAGTTGGAGTATTATACATAGGAAATGATATAAAGACTGCCTTTTTACCTTCCTTATTTAATTTGTCTACTAAAAGCCGTGCTTGAGTTTCTTTTCCCGAACAATCCGTTCCTTCAATTACGATTAATTTCCCTTGCATACATCTTCCTACTTTCTACTTTATAATACAATATATTTATTGTTTGCACAATTATATTCTAACTGGGTTAACATCTATTTCAATAGAAATATTTTTATCAGTAATATACATACTATCTATATATTTTAGTGCTTCTTTTATATAATCAAAATTCTTATATTTTAAAATTATTTGAAAGCGATAAATATTATTTATTTTAAACATTCCAGCGGTAGTCGGTCCTAATATAATAGTATTAGTTAAATTTTTATTTAAATAATCAGATATTTTATTTGCCTCTATTGATGCTTTATTATAATCTTTAGATGCTATTTTTAAAATAGTCAAATAATAATAAGGGGGATAACTTAATAACTTTCTGATATTCATTTCATATTTAAATAAATTTAAATAATTACTTTCTTTTACAAAGTTGATAATTTGATTATCTGGATTAAAGGTTTGAATAATAACTTCACCTTCTAAATTACTTCTTCCAGCTCTTCCTGAAACTTGATTAAGTAAACTAAAAGTATATTCTCCACTTCTAAAGTCAGGTATATTTAAAGACTCATCAGCATTAATTACTCCTACTAAAGTCACTTTAGGAAAATCTAATCCTTTAGATATCATTTGGGTACCTATTAAAATATCTACTTCTTCATTTTCGATTTTTTTAATAATATTTTCATGAGCTCCTTTTCTTGTAGTTGTATCAGCATCCATTCTAATAATTCTAGCTTCTGGATATTTTTCTTTTATAGTTTCTTCTAGTTTTTCTGTTCCTAATCCATACGAAGTTAAAGCTTTTTCGGTGCAACTAGGACAAACCTCAGGTTTAAATATTGTATATCCACAATAATGACATCTTAAATTATTAGTTGACTTATGATAAGTTAAGCTTATTTCACAATTAGGACATTTAAAAGTATAATTACAATTAATACAATTAACTATCGTATTAAATCCCCTTCTATTTAAAAATATCATTATTTGTTCTTTATTTTTTAATCTTTCTTTAATTTTTTTATCAAGTTCATCACTAATAATCATGTTTCTTTTTTTAGCCTCTAAATTCATATCAACAATATTTATTTTAGGTATTTTTGATGACCCAATTCTATTTTTCATCGTAATAAGTTGATAATTTCCTTTTAAGGCTCTCGCATAGGCTTCTAAAGATGGAGTTGCACTTCCAAGAACTAAAGGGACTTCATGATACTCACTTCTTTTTAATGCGATATCAATAGTATTATATCTGGGATTATTTTCTTGTTTATAATTAGTACTATGTTCTTCATCAATAATAAGGATTCCTATATTTTTAAGAGGAGTAAATATTGCACTTCTAGTTCCAACTACGATTTTTACTTCACCATTAATTATTTTTTTATATTCATCGTGTCTTTCGCCATCAGATAAACCACTATGAAAAATAGCAACATTAAAACCGAATCGATTATAAAAACGATTTACTATTTGGGTCGTTAAACTTATTTCCGGAACAAGCATAATGGCAGTTTTACCATTACTTATAACCTTTTCAATTAAATTCATATATACTTCTGTTTTACCTGATCCCGTCACACCATGAATTAAATAAGTACCATTATTATTTAAATCAACTCTATTAATAGCAACTTCTTGTTCTTTTGTTAATTTGAATTTTTTTTCTTTTATCTTTTCTTTATTTAAACGATATTTTGTTTCATATTTTAAAGAAATAATATTTTTTTCTAATAATTCATTTATTATATAGTTATTATATTCTTTTTTTAATACTAATTCTTTATTTAATAATTTATTAATAAGTTCAATCTTTTTAATACTTCTTTTATTATTTAAAATAAATTCTTTCGCTTTATTTTCATCTTTAATATTAATATAAATATTATATAAATTATAATTAGTAGTGATGGTTTTTATTTTTAAACTACTTGGAAACATAGTATTATAAGCTGTTATTAAGGTGCATAAAGTTTTTTCTTTTAAGTAAAGACCTAATTCTAATAATTCTTCATTTAAAATTAAATCTTCATTACTTATTTTTATTATTTCTTTTAATTTATCATAATTTTCTTCATCTTTAATATTAATAACAAAGCCATTTATTTTTTGATTACCAAAAGGAACAATTACTTTCATTCCCACTTGTAATTTATCTTTTAAAGTATCAGGTATTATATATGTAAAGGTTTTATCAAGTGATTTAACTCCATATTCTACCAATACTTCTGCATACATATAAATACCTCCCTCATCATATAAAAATTATATCAAAATTAAGCAATATTTACCAGTTGAAATTATAGTACAAATGTTTCATAATTAAATGGGGTGAAAATATGGAAAATATAAATGTTAAAAGAAGTATTATAGCTATTGATTTAAAAAGTTTCTTTGCCGCTTGTGAATGTATTGAAAGAAAATTAGATATGTTCACTACTCCTTTAATAGTATGTTCTAATAATAAAGGTGCTATGACTTTAGCAGTAACTCCTTATTTAAAAAAGTTTGGTATTAATGGTCGAACTAGAATTTATGATTTACCTAAAAATATTAAATATCTTAAGGTTCCCCCAAGAATGGGGTTATATCATAAGAAAAGTAATGAAGTAATAAAAGTATATGAAGAATTTATATCTAGTGAAGATATGCATATATATTCAATTGATGAAGTATTTTTAGATGTTACAAATTATTTGTCTTTATATAAAAAAACACCTTATGAACTGGCATTATTTCTTTTAGAAAAAGTAAAAGAAAAAACTGGACTTATTGCTACTGCAGGGATAGGACCAAATATAATATTAGCTAAAGTAGCTATGGACTTAGATGCTAAAAATAATAAAAATAATATTGCCTTGTGGTCTTTTAAAGATATTAAAACTAAATTATGGAAGATAGAACCTTTATCTAAAATGTGGGGAATTGGTTTTCGAATGGAAAAAAATTTAAATTCTTTAGGTATCTTTTCTATTAAGGATTTAGCTTGTTTCAATAAAAATATTTTAAAAGAAAAATATGGCGTTTTAGGTCTTGAATTATGGAATCATGCTAATGGTATCGATTTAACTACCATAATTGATTTAAATAAAGAACCTAAAAATAAATCTATCAGTCATGGGCAAGTCTTATTTAAAGATTATAATGAAAAAAATATAACTTTAATTATTAGAGAAACAATTGATTTGCTAACCAAAAAATTAAGAGAAACTAAAAAAAGAACCTCATCAGTTTGCTTATCAATTAAATATTCTAAAAATATTGGTGGTGGTTTTTCTAAAAGAGTAAAATTAGATAATTTAACTAAAGATTCAAAAGATATTTATTTAGTATGTATGAATATTTTTGATAAATATTATGAATATTTACCAATTAGACAAATAACTATTCAATTAGGTGGTTTAATAGATGATATTGGCCAGCAACTTAGTTTATTTGAAACTTATGAAGAAATAACTACTGTTAATAAAACTAATCAAGCTATTGATTTTATTAAAACAAAATATGGACCTAATAGCATCCTTAAAGCTTCAAGTTTACTAGATGATTCAACAATAATATCAAGAAATATAAAAAATGGTTATTAATAGGTATATTTTTATAAAAATAGACTATAATACTAATGAGATAGCAAACAGTTAGTTTGTTATCTCACCAGAGCACACAGTGTTAAACTGTGTGCTCACCTTTTTTTAACTAATAAAAAAGGCCTTATAAAAGCCTTATAATTCATATTGGTGGAGAATATCGGATTCGAACCGATGACCCTCTGCGTGCAAGGCAGATGCTCTAGCCAGCTGAGCTAATTCCCCATAAGAACATAATAATATTACCATATTGTGAATTTAAAATCAATAATAAAATATTTTAATAAATTTTTGTTTTTTATGTATATTAAATTAATAAGTACATATAGTATAATGAGAAAGCAAATATTATTGCTTTCTCGACTAGAGCATATAATAAAATTATGTGCTCTATTTTAATGACTTATAAGTTTTTTTTTGATAAAATATTTATAGTTGGAGGCATTTAAATGTTTAAAAAAAGAAGTAAGTTATTTTTTATTGTTATTTTAATTCAAAGTTTATTTAGTATTTGGATATTATCTTATTTTAATTATCTTGATCGTTTAAGTTATAGTGAAAGTATAATAAATAATACTGAAGATTTAGCATTATTAATTGAAAATATGTATACTAGCTCTTGGTGGGCATTAATTGTTTTGACAATTTGTTTAATTAGTATATTTAGTATCGTATCGTTTATATATAAAGATTTAAAGTTTCAATTTATATCAATATTACTTATGACGATATTATTTATATTAGCTCTTAATTTCAATGATTCTTTTTTAAATAATATTAGTGTGATATGTATTTTTGTTCCTGTTATAATATTAAATATCATGTGTTATTTCAAACAAAAAAAAATATTAAAATAAATTAAATATAATCTTCAATTTTTTTAAAATCATCTTTATTTAAGGTGTTTTTTATTTGCCCGTAATTATGATAAAGCTTTAATTTTTCTTCAAAGTAATCTAATTTATTTAATACTTCTTTAATTGTTTTACTTATGGCATTTTTTGATATTTTATTATTATCTGCTACTTCTTGTAATGATAAATTATTAAAATAATAATCTTCGAAATATGTTTTTTGAGTTATAGTTAATAATTCTTTATAATAATCAAATAAATAAGTATAATATATTACATTTTCCATTACATCATATCCTTAAATAATCCATAGATATAATTTTCTATATCAAAAGGTTTTAAATCTTCTAATCCTTCACCTAAACCAACAAATTTAACAGGTAGATTAACCTCTTCTTTGATTGCTAAAACAATACCACCCTTTGCAGTTCCATCTAGTTTAGTTAAAACCAGTCCCGTAATATTAGTAATTTCTTTAAAACTTTGAGCTTGGCTTATACCATTTTGACCAGTAGTAGCATCTATTATTAATAAAGTTTCGTGAGGAGCATTTTTAATATGTTTGCCTATTACTTTATTTATCTTTTCAAGCTCATTCATTAAATTTACTTTGTTTTGTAATCTTCCGGCTGTATCTATTAATACTACATCAATATTTTCAGATATAGCTTTTTCGATACCTTCATAAATTATACTAGCTGGATCGACATTTTCTTTTCCAATAAATAAAGAATTTGTTCTTTCAGCCCATTCTTTTAATTGAGGTACTGCGCCAGCTCTAAATGTATCTCCAGCAATTAGCATTACTCTTTTGCCTTCATTTTTATATTTATAAGCTAATTTTCCGATTGTGGTAGTTTTACCTACTCCATTAACACCGACAAGTAAAATAACAGTAGGTCCTGTTTCAGCTATCTTTATTTTATCTGTTAAAGACTCTCCTTCAACATAAATCATAAATAATTCATCAACGATAACTTCTTGTAAATATTTAGTATTAGTTATATTTTCTTGTTTAACTCTTTTTCTAAGTCTTTCTAAAAAATCTTCTACTGTTCTTATTCCAATATCAGCTTTGATTAGAATACTTTCTAATTCTTCATAGTAATCTTCAGTTACTTTATTAAATTTTAGACCAAGTAAAGATAATTGACTAACAAATTCTTTTCTTGTTTTTTCTAAACCTTTATCATAAGTTTCTATATTTTCTTTTTTATTAAACGCTTTTTTTAATTTATTAAATAGACCCATAAATCCTCCTTGTTATTTACATTTTATATTTGATTGCAGTTCAACAGTTATTTTTTCATTTGTTTGTAGTTTAACTAATACTTCACCGGTTTCATCACAATTATTAGAACGATCAGAAAAATATTCTTTTTCTTTTAAAAAGCCAATAGTAACTGTTATGCCAGAAGAGGTTAAAATGTTTCTTGCTTCTTTACAAGTAATATTAGATCTATTAAAAAGTTTATTTAATACTGAAATAATATCACTTGTTCGATCGCACATATATACTTCTTGGCCAAATAATTTAGCTGATTCTTCTATATTTTTTTTAGTTATAGAAGATATTTGTTCTTTAGAATTTTTCATGACATTATTTATAGATGGTATCGTTATTATCATAATAATTGCTAAGATAGAAACAGTTACAATTACTTCTATTAAAGTAAAACCTTTATTATTTTTCATTTATTTGCTCCTTTTTGAAAATATACAACCACAATAATCTTGTCTATATATATTATATTTTTTAGATAATTCAATACTTCTTTTATATCCAGCTTCTTTTTTAAAATCAGAGACTAAATATAAAACATTGTTTTCTTTACCTATTTTTATTCCTACTTCATTAATTATTTTACTATTTTTATATGGACTTACTGTTAAAGTAGTAGTAAATAAATCAAAGTTATTTTCTTTAGCTATTTTGGCAGTTTTGTTTAATCTTAATTCATAACAAAGTAAACATCTTTGACCATTTTCAAGTTCTTCTTCATAGCCTTTTATAATACTGCGATATTCATCATTTAAATAATCAATATCTAAATACTTGATATTTAATATTTCTAATAATTTTATTTGTTCATCTTTTCTTTTAATATATTCTTCTTTAGGTTCAATATTGGGATTATAAAAAAGAACCGTTATATCAAAATATGGCGATAATTTTTCAATTACACTAGATGAACAAGGTCCACAACAACTATGTAATAATATATTATTTAATTTATGCAAATTAATTATTTTGTTCATTTCTTTATTATAATTCATTATTACTCCTAGTATGGTATAAAAACAAAGTTCTCATAATTACCACTATCTAAATTTAAAGTCCCTTTTCGATCTTTTAAACTTGCATATATTTCTCGGTATTTACTCAAATTATTACATTTTTCAGGATTTGTTATAACTGTATTCCCATCATTCATATAAAGAGTAAAACTCCTTTCATCAATTGTAATGCCTTCAGCACTTTGTTTAGGAGAATATTCTATTTCACTTATAAGACTGATAATACCTCGATCAAGTTTACCTAAAGAAATAGTAAATGCTTTTAATATATCTTGAGGGGTATAATTTATTAATGTTGGTATACCTTCATACTTTTTATTATTATCTATTTCTGTTCCGTTACTTAACATAAGTTTATTGCTATTACAATTTAAAAAAACTATTAATCGTTCTTTAACATCAATTTTTAACCTAAATTTTAAATCTTTTTTTACTGTTGCATCTTCAATTAAAGGCATTTTTTTAATATTTTGTTTTATTTTCTTATTAGTTATACTATAAATTGAAGGATAATTTTTTATCTGAGCTGCTTCAATAATTTCAGTATCTTTTACTAAAACATTACCAGATATTATTATATTTTTAATTGGTTTATTATATATATAATAACCAAAACTAAAAGTTAAATATAAAAATAATATTAATATTAATAATTTTTTAATATTTAATTTTCTTTTTCTTTTTTTAGCAGCCACTTTAGTCACCCTACTTTTTATCTATTAAATATTTTAACTCATTATAAATAATTGTACTACTATTATTTATAGATATCTTTTTTAAATTATTTTGCATTTCTTTATAATAATTTTCATTTTTTAATATTTTATTAATTTTTTCTTTTAAATTATTAGCTGTTAAATCTTTTTCTTCAATCATTTCACCAGCTTTAGCTTCAGTTATACTTAAAGCATTATAATATTGATGATTATTAGCTACGAATGGACTTGGTATTAAGATATTAGGTTTTTCCAAAGCAGCTATCTCACTAATTGTGCCTGCTCCTGCTCTCGATATAATTAAATCCACATCTTTCATTAAGGCTGGCAAATTTGGAACATAATCAATTAAGAAAACATTTTTACTAAATTTATTTTTAGCATATTCTTCATAAGTGTTTTTTCCTGTAATATATAATACATCATAATTTTCATTATCAATAGTAGTTAAAAATTCTTTCATTTTATTATTAATAGTTGTAGATCCTAAACTCCCTTGTACTATTACAATACTTTTATTTTTTCTATTTAATCCATACTTAGTCTTAGGAACAGCTTTATTAGATTTAGCTGATTCAGAAGATGGATTACCAGTAAATATACATTTATCTGAATTAAAATACTTTATAGAATCTTTAAAACTTACTCCAATTTTATCTACATATCTACCTAATAAACGATTACTTTTTCCTGGAATGCTATTTTGTTCATGAATAAAAGTCTTTATTCCTAATTTATGAGCAGCAATAATAACTGGAAAAGTAACATATCCTCCTACTCCTACTACAACATCTGGTTTAAAATCCTTCATTATTTTAATACATTTTTTTTTAGCTTTAATTATTAATTTTATATTTTTAAAATTTCTTTTAATTAATGATTTACTAAAACCATATATTTCTATTTCTTCATATTTATAACCAGCTTTAGGCACTATTTCTTTTTCCATTCTATTATGAGTTCCAATATATAAAATTTCACTGTTTTTATCTAATTCATTTATTTTATTTATTATAGCAAGGGCTGGATAAATGTGTCCACCTGTTCCACCAGCTGTAATAATTATGCGCATATATTTCACCTCATTACTATTATATAATAAAAATTAAGTTTTTTGCAGTCTTATGTAAAGAAAAAAACATGGCTTTAAACTAAGAACATGCTTTATATTCAAATGATTCTTCATTTTTTTCATTAATATTATCACTACTAACTTTATAGAATGATACTTTAGGTAATGTATTCCCATCAATTTCTTGAGTATCAGTAGGATCACAATAATAGAAATATAAGTTATTATCTTTTACTTCATAATTATTTACTATATTTGTTGCCATATAATTAGTTGTTTCTTTTCCATGATTATCATAAATATGGATTATATAATTATTATTTAAACTGTTAGGTTCAGTAACAATTAAATAATTACCTATAATAGCAAATTCATCTAAATAAATAAATGAACCTATTTTAATATTATTTAATTTAAAATAATTTATTGCCTCATCGGTAGGATTATCAAAATTAATATAAATATATAATTTACTTTCAACATTATTTAATATAATTCGACCTACTTCTTTATCACATATACCAGTATCTTTACCACATAATTCTTTTATACTTTTAGGCCCATCTTTTAAAACATAATTAATAGGTACATCTTGAGTTTCTATTTTTAATATCTCAAAAATATTCATGCTAGTATTATATTTTTTGTTATATTCATGAGCAATATATTTACCTAAAAAATAACCACCAATAAGTATAATAATAAAAACTATAAGAGCTAAAATAGGACCCGTTTTTTTATTCATTTGACACCTCTTTATTATAATTATAATTTAATAAATAGAATTAATCAACATTAATGCAAGTAATTATTTTCGTCTATTTTCGCTAATTAATTCTTGATATTCAGTTATTTGTTTTATTCTTTCAATTATTCTTCTCGCTTTAATAGCTTCACCAGATGATTTATTAATAATAAAATGTAACTCTAATTCTTTCAAATTTAAGTTAGATGTAAAAAAAGTTGCTAATTTATTATCCATTCGATACTGTAAAATAGTTCCTAATATTTCATCTCTATTCCAAGAAGTTACTGTTTCTGCTCCAATATCATCTAATAATAATAAATCAGCCTTTTTAATTTTGTTTATTTTAATACTAAAATCATTATTTTCAAATGATTCTTTTAAACTTCTTAATAATTCAGGGTAATATATAATTACCGTATCATTATCTTTTTTAGATAATTCATTTAATAGAGCACTTATTAAATAAGTTTTTCCTGAACCAAATGATCCATGTAAATATAATCCTTTTAATTTATTATCTTTTTGATAATTATTATAAAAATTAGTAAGCCATTTTATAATCGTTAATCTTTTAGCATCATCTTTGTGTATTTCAGCCATTTTAGCTTTTCTGATTTCAACTGGCATCTCAAAAAAATTAGATTTTATGTTTTCTGTTTCTTTAAGTTCTTTCTTTTTATATTTACAAGCAACATAATCAAATAATAATCTATTATTTTCTAATTTAGGATAATAAACAAAACCTGTTACTTTATTCTTACATTCATGTAAACTTTTACATTTAGAGCAATTTGTAAGCTCTTCTAAAGTATCTTCTAGCTTTGAAGTATAATTAAAAGCAATATCTTCTTTAACTTTAAGAGTATTTATTAATTTTTTAAATTCAGAATTTTTAAGAGCAATAACATATGCTTTCTTTAAATTATCTTTCAAATCTTTTTTAGTATATTTAGTTGTTATGGTTTCAATATTTTTCATTTCACACCTACCTAAACTCACTTAATAGTTTTTCCATTTCTTCTTTTTCAGATTCACTTATTTCTTCAGTATTATTTTCTTTATTAAACCAAGCTGGAAGTTCAATATCTTTGTTAATTATATTATTCTTTTTATTATTTTTCTTATGTTCTTTTTCAGCAATTGCCATTGCTTCAGTAACAGTCTTAATTCCTTGTCTTACCCACTGGCCTGCTATTGTTTCAATATATGCCTTATTTAACTTTTTATTATTTATTCTAAGGACATAATCTATTAAAACATTTATTACCGCTGGAGTTAATCCTAATTCAAGAGCTAAATATTCTAAAAGTCTTAAATCTCGAGAAGTGGGATTTACATTTTTATATTTACTTCTTAAAAAGTCATAAGGAGTTGTATTTTCAAATATATATATCATTTTTCCTCTACTTGATAAATCTCCTTCCGGGCTTTTTAAATAATCAGGTTGAGTTCGATATATTAAAGTTGGTAAGGCACCATTATTATTATATTCATAATACTTTCTAGTCTCTTTTAATAAAGTATCTTTACTTATTAAACCATTCTGATTTAATGTTAAACGTATTAATTCGCTCATTTTTAAAGTATCTAAATTATATATAAAAGCTAAATTATTAATTAAATCTTTTATACCTTTAGTTAATGCTTTATTATTAAATACTTTATTAGGAATACTTTCTATTAATAAATCAAAATCTATTAACTTAGAAATATTAATTTTATTCTGTTCTTTTCTTTGAATATCTTCATTATTTAGATTTAAACCAACAACACTTTTAAAATTATTATCCATAATATTAGTTATTTCTTCATATCCATTATAATTAAAACTAGGTTTTTTATAATAATTTAATAAAGTATTATATTCACTTACTCCAATGTTGTTATATAAAACAATATTGAAAATAGGATGATTAAAAAATTCATATGCAGATATTGGAGAATATAATTCATAGATAAAGCTATTAAGATTACTATCTTTTTTTATAAATGTTTTTAACAAACCAACAGCTTCTAAAGAATTTTTGGCCTCTTTAATATCATCTAAATTAGTTTTAAGCAATGTCATTAAATGATGATGATTATAATCTTTACTAATTAATTCTCTTTTATCTAAATCACTCCATAAAGTTAAATATAAACTTACAGCATTTGACCCAATAATAGGTTCATATAAATTAATTAAATTTTTTTTATCTACTTCTGTTAGTATCGTTTTATTGATAACAATATAAATATCAGCTGGTAATAATGTT
>JAQUFX010000056.1 GCA_028684435.1 Bacilli bacterium | reverse complement strand
TTGCTGAATAATTGTGTTTAAAAATTGTTTATTAGACATATTACCACCTCCTTTAATTTTCATTTAAAATTTTTTCAATTTCTTTAAATAGTAGTAATCTTTCTTTACAATAAACATATTTACCTTCATGAGTAAGATTTTCATTACTGTCAACACGAGTTGCTGGACAACCATTGTGACAAATATTAAATAACTTACATTTTTTGCACTCAGGTGGATAATAATTTATTTTATTAACAAATGATTTGTAATTTTCCGATTGAAATATATCGATTAAATTAATATTATTTATATTACCATACATATTCGACACTCTCATATATTCACAAGGATAAATATTTCCATTTTCATCAATAGAAATCCATTTTGCACACATACCATTGTTAGCACAAATAGAAAAATTTTTATTTGCAAACCAAGAAAGAATTTCATCAATTTCTCTAATTTTTATATTATTATTTTTTAAATCAAGCCAACAATATAATATAGATTTTAAATAGTTAAACCACTCATCATTATTAATACTAAATTCATCGGCTGAAGAATCATAAACTGGACTATATTTAATATCAGTAAAACCTTTATTAATAAAAAAATCAAAATTTTCAATTCCATCTAAAAAATTATTTTTGGTTACAGTTGCAATTAATGGTGGATTAATTCCATGTTGTCTTAAAATTTCAATTCCTCGGATAGTTTCATTAAATGATCCATTATCAATATTATTAATTCTATTTTTATTATGAGAATCTTCATTTCCGTCTAAACTAACACTGACTATAAATTTATTATCCTTAAAAAAATCAGCCATATTATCAGTTATTAAAGTTGCATTAGTTTGTATCATATTATAAATTTCTTGATTATCTTTTTTATATTTTTTTACAATTTTTATGTATTCTTTAAAATAATCTAGACCTACCATTGTTGGTTCCCCACCATGCCAAGTAATAATTATTTTATTCGTCATTTGTAATGATTCTTTTATAATTTTTTCTAAAATTTTTAAATCTAATACTTTATATTTATCACTTTTGAATGGTGCAGCATAGCAATATTTACATTTTAAATTGCAATGATTCCCAACAGGTTTAATTTGCATCGTTAGTTCTTTCATAAATTATAATCCCCCTATATTTATCGACTTTTATTTTTTTTTTGCGTATTAATGTCATGAAAATATTCAACTGTATCTCTATCATAATAAGATATTTTACCACTTGGTAATATTAATGTTCGTTCAATACCTAAATTATCTACAAATTCAGGATTATGAGATACTATTAGCATTGTTCCACTAAATGTTATAAATGTTTCTGCTATAATATTTTGCGTTTCTGGATCTAAATGATTTGTCGGCTCATCCAAAATTAATAAATTCGCTCCTTGTAGAGATAGCTTTGCTAAAGCGACTCTACTTTTTTCTCCAGGAGATAAAACCTCAACTTTTTTAAATACATCATCTCCATAGAATAAATACCTTCCTAAAACGCTACGCAATTTATTCCTTGAAATATCAATATTAGAAAAATTTTCTATAATAGTTTTTTCATTATCTAATAATTCATGTTCTTGGGCATAATAACCTATATCAGTTTTATTGCCAATTATTATAGATCCAGAATCTGCTTTTAATTGACTGATTATTAATTTTAATAATGTAGATTTACCAACACCATTTTCCCCAACAACTAAAAATTTTTCACCTTTAAATAATTCAAAAGACAAATTCTGAATTATACCTTTTTCTGCATTTTTATTATATTTAAAACATATATTATCAACTTTTAATGGAATATTTGAACTTTCTCTATCTATACTCATCTCTACTTTGGCATTTTTTTGTTTTTGAATAACATCTTTTTTATTATCCATTAATTTTTCTAATTTTTTTTCGCGATCTTGTACCATTCTTTTTCTTTTACCTGATGCAGATGAATATTTTGTAATAATATTTTGTAAATGCTCGATTTCTTTTTCTTGCGCTTGCGCTATTTTATTGATTGCTTCTTCTTTTTCGTTATGTAATTTTAAAAATCTGTCATAATTACCTTTATATAATTTCATATTTTTAGTTCGTTTATCTAAATATATAATCATAGTAGTAATTTGATTAAGAAATGATATGTCGTGAGAAATAACATAAACACTACCTTTATAATTCTTTATATAATTGATTACAAAATCTTTTGTTTCTTTGTCTAAATGATTAGTTGGCTCATCAAGAAGTATTATTTCTGGTTTTGAGTATAATAATTTTGCAAAAGCCACATTTGATTTTTGGCCTCCTGATAATTCGTATAATTTCTGATTAAGCATTTCGTCCTTTATTGACATTCCAGAAATAATTTTTAATAGTTCTGAGTCAGCTGTATAATACTCCCAGTAATTTAATAAACCTTGAATCTTTTCAACTTTACTAAATAATAATTTTTGCTTTTTTTTATCAGATGATTTAGCAATTTCATCATATGTTTTTTGAAGTTCATTATCAAGTCTTTGAATTGGTCGACCACTCATAAGAAAATCAAAAACAGTTATATCCATCGACGAAATCTCATCATTAATAACTTGTGGTAACAATTCAACTCTAGCATTGTTTTTTATTACAACTTTTCCCAAATCCGGTTCAAGTTCACCCGTTATAATTTTAAAAAAAGTTGTTTTACCAGCACCATTTACACCAATAATTCCGATTTTTTCATTTTCTCTAATATTTAAGCTAACGTCTCTAAATATATCTTGTGGTCCGAATGAGAATGTCAAATTTTCTATTCTCATGAGTCCCCCTCCTTAAATTAATACTATAATACTATATTTTCTATATATTATCAATTTATTTATTTATATTATGCAAAATTAAATTAATCGCTTAAAAAATCATAATTTGCAATTTTATAAAAACCACATAAAGGATGAAGCATTTAGAAATTTAAAAGCTTGCTACTTTTCTTTTGTTAATTTTAAACATAAAATAAAGGCATTAATTCTTCTTCATATTGTTTATCAAGTAATATGAATCTTCTTCTATACATGTCTTATATAAATCTAGACACTCATTAACTAAATCGTATAATTCCTTATCAGTTTATAAAGTATGACACTTATGAATTTCATTAACTAACAATACCAAGTTTTCAATATTACTTGGTCCATCATTTTCTTTTTTAATAATATAATGTTTAGTTAAATCACTTTTTTCAATACCAGGATTTTATCAAAACATTTAATTGAAGTCTAGATAAAAAAACTTTCAAAAATATATTTGAAAGTAAATTATTTTTTTGTACTTCTTTTTTTATTTTGTTTTTTTGTTTTTAATTGTTTCTTTTTCGTTTTTTTATTAATAGGTTTTTTCTTAGTAGCACTAATTCTACCAGATGATATTTGCGGTTTTGAATTATTTTTTTCTGATGGTTTCTTTTTGGTTACACTTGGTTTTTCTTTCTTTGAATCATCTTTCTTAATATTTATATCTGCCACTTTTTTATTTGGCTTATTTATAACTGCTTTTTGAATAACCTCTTGTTCTTTTACATTGATTTTATGCTTATTAGTAATTTTTTTCTTCATATTATTTAAAGATTTAATTATATATTTTTTAATTCTTACAAAATACTTAATTAATAAACCAAATAACATTATAGTTATAATTAAATATATAATATTGCTCATAAAACTATTATCTTTATTAGTAATATTAATTTGATAATTAATCTTACTTTCATTTTCAGCTTTAACAATAATTTTAATAACACTACCATCTTTTAAGTCTTCATTACCTATTATATTAATAACTGCTTTATCATCTTCAGGAACAGCATTAATATTTAAAGTGTGATCTGATTTTTTAATCGCTAAATTATACTGTTTTATTCTTTTATTAAATTTGATGTTATAACCATCAATTATAATATTCTTTAAATATGAATTAGAAGATTTATTAAATAATAGTTTAGTAATATTAATGA
>JAQUFX010000023.1 GCA_028684435.1 Bacilli bacterium | reverse complement strand
CTTTGCCATTCTTTATTAATTCCAAGTCTTAATCCAGTAGGATTTACTTTTTGTCCCATATCTTAAGCCTCCTTACCATCACTAACTTTAATAGTTATGTGACTTGTTCTTTTATCTCTTCTATCAACTTTAGTCTTTGAACCAAATTTAATTCTTTTAAGAATAGGTCCGGGATTAATAAAACATTCAGATATTATTAAATCGTCTTTATTCATTTCGAAATTATTGGTTGCATTACTAACCGCTGAATTTAAAACTTTTATAATTAGACGACTAGATTTTGTATTGGTATTTTTTAAAATAGCTTCAGCAGTTTTTATATCTTTTTCTCTAATTAAATCAAGAGTTAATCTTGCTTTACGAGGTGCTATCATTGCCATATTATGTTTTGCATATGCTTCCATCTATAATCCTCCTATTTTTTTCCTGAATGGCCACTAAATTTACGAGTTAAAGCAAATTCACCTAATTTATGTCCGACCATTTCTTCAGTTATATAAACTGGTATAAATTCACGACCGTTATGTACTGCTATCGTATGACCAATAAAATCTGGGAAGATAGTAGAACGACGAGACCAAGTCTTAATTACTTCTTTTTTTCTATTCTCATTTAAAGTTTTTACTTTTTTCTTTAGGCTTTCATCAGCGAAAGGCCCTTTTTTTAAACTTCTTGCCATTTTATCTTATCCTCCTATTTCTTCTTTTTACGACTTATAATTAAATTGCTAGATGTTTTCTTCTTTTTACGAGTTTTAAGCCCTAATGCTGGTTTACCCCAAGGAGTAACTGGAGCTTTCATACCAATACCGGTTTTTCCTTCTCCACCACCATGAGGGTGATCATTTGGATTCATTACCGAACCACGAACTGTTGGTCTAATCCCAAGATGTCTTGAACGTCCAGCTTTACCAAGTTTAATAAGCTCATGTTCTTCATTGCCAACTTCACCAATAGTAGCCATACAATTACCTAAAACTTTTCTAGTTTCTCCCGACCCAAGTCTAATAACGACATATTTTTCTTCACGGCCAAGAATTTGAGCACTTGTTCCAGCACTTCTAGCTAGTTCGCCACCTTTTCCAGGTTTTAATTCTATATTATGAATAACAGTACCAACTGGGATATTTTTAATCATCATTGCATTTCCGACTTTGATATCACATATTTCTCCTGATTCAACTATCATATCTACTTTTAAATTTCTAGGTGCTAAAATATATCTTTTTTCACCATCTTTATAATTTAAAAGAGCTATATTTGCAGTGCGATTAGGATCATACTCTATTGTTGCTACTCTCGCTGTTATACCTAATTTATTTCTTTTAAAATCGATTAATCGATATTGTCTTTTTGCGCCACCACCAATATGCCATACCGTAGTTCTACCTAAATTATTACGTCCCCCAGTTTTTTTAACCTTTTTTAAAAGGGTCTTTTCTGGTTTTTTAGCCGTTAATTCATTATTAGCTAAAGTAGTCATTCCTCTACGACCTGGCGTTGTTGGTTTATATTTTTTAATTGCCACTCTATTCACCTACATTTCTATAGTTTGGCCATCAACTAACTTTACAATAGCCTTCTTATATGTTTTTGTTAATCCGGTGTATTTACCTACTCTTTTTTTCTTTGGTTTAGTATTAAGAGTATTTATACTTTTCACCTTTACTCCAAAAGCTTTTTCAATTGCAAGCTTAATTTGCGTTTTATTAGCTCTTTTATCAACTTTAAAAACATAAGTTTTTCCATCTTCTGCTAAAGCTGAAGATTTTTCAGTAATAACTGGTGAATAAATAATATTTAAATCCATTATTTAAGCACCTCCTCTATATGTTTTAAAGAAGCTTCGTCCATTACTACATAATCAGCATGAATTAAATCATAAACATTTAATTCATTTACCATAATAACGGCAATATTATTTAAATTCCTTGTCGCCATATAGATGTTTTCTGCATCTCCATTGATAACAAATAATATTTTGCCGCTTAAATTAAGTTTAGTCATTAACGCTTTAGCTTCTTTTGTTTTAAGACTTGTTAACTCTAAAGAATCAATTATTTTAATAACTTTTTCGTTTGCTTTAATAGATAAAGCACTTTTTAGAGCAAGCAGTCTTTCTTTTTTATTAATTTTAAATGTATAACTTCTTGGAGTTGGAGCAAATGCTACTCCACCTTTTCGATAATGTGGTGCTCTAATTGATCCTTGACGAGCATTACCGGTACCTTTTTGACGATATGGTTTTCTTCCCCCACCAGATACTTCAGCGCGGGTTTTAGCTTTTTGTGTTCCTTGTCTGATTGAATCAAGTTGTAATTTAATCATTTTTTTGACTGAATTTTGATTTGCTTCAATACCAAAAACATCATCATTTAATTTTATATCTTTTACTTTTTCACCCTTAAGGTTAATAATATCTATTTTTGCCATTTTATCACCTACTTACTTTCCTCTTCTTTAAAATTTTCAGGATTATCTTCAGTAGTTTCTGCAATTACTTCTTCAACCACATCTTCAGTTTTATTTTCTTCGATTTTTTCTTCAATTACATCTTCAGTTTTATTTTCTTCAACATGTTCATCGATTGATTCTATAACCACGTCTTCATTTACTTCTTCTGTTTCAACAACTTCTTCATAAGAAATTAATTCAAACTCTTCTTTTTTACCACCTTTAATAGCTTCTTTAATTGTTACTAAAGAATTTTTAGCTCCTGGAATATTACCACTAACTAATATATAATTTAATTCAGTATCAATTTCGATAATAGTTAAATTTTGTATGGTAATAGTTTCTGCTCCCATATGTCCAGATAGTTTTTTTCCTTTTAATACTCTCATTGGTCTCATAGGTCCTCTTGATCCTGGTCTTCTATGATACCTTGAGCCATGAGTTTCAGGCCCTCTTGAGAAATTGTGGCGTTTTATAACCCCAGAAAAACCTTTCCCTTTAGAAGTTCCGGTTACATCAACCTTTTCTCCAACTTCAAATATGTCTGCTTTTAATGTGCTTCCTAGTTCATAATTTTCAGGATTAGATACTTTAATTTCCTTTAAGAAGCGCTTAGGAGAGACATTTGCTTTTTTAACATGTCCTAATTCTGCTTTAGTTGTACGTTTTTCTTTTTTATCTATAGTACCTAATTGAATAGCATTATAACCATCTGTATTAACTGTTTTTATTTGAGTTATTACATTAGGTTCTACACTTACAACTGTAACAGGAATAACTTTTCCATCTTTAGTAAATTTTTCGGTCATACCGACTTTACGTCCTAAGATTCCTTTCATTTTACTTCCTCCTCATTTTCTATTTTTTTAGTTAGTTTTGATTTCGATGTCAACACCACTTGGCAAATCCAAATGAGTTAAAGCATCCATTGTTTCCTTACTAGGATTTTTTATATCAATAAGTCTTTTGTGAGTACGCATTTCAAATTGTTCACGAGAATCTTTATACTTATGTACTGCTTTCAATACAGTATACTTTTGTATTTCTGTAGGTAGTGGGACAGGTCCAGAGATATCTCCGCCTGTTCTCTTAACAGTATCAACAATTTTAATTGCTGCAGCATCTAGAACTTTATGATCATATGCTTTTAGTTTGATTCTTACTTTTGACATTCGCATGTCCTCCTTCCGTTTACATCTAGTATAAACTTGACTCCGTAGCAAATATCCCGAGCCTAGTATAAGTTAGCAACTCATCCTAGAGTATCAGCAACCTCGCACATCTTAGCCATGTCAAACTAAGGTACATTATACCAGTAAAATATATGTTATGCAACCGTTTTTTTTCAGTTTTAAATGAAAAATTAAAATTTTATTTAATTTTTCCCCTTTATAATATATAATATCTTTACATAAATTATCTCTTTCTTCTATTTAATGTTCCCAAATGTTCATTATATAACTCCATTTAATTTCCATATGGTTGTAATAATATCATCAATATATAATGATATTCTGTTACAGCAAAAATTAATAAATCAAATAGATTATTTTTTTTACTCATCCATTCACTCTTTTCTTTCAGTTTATAATAACTTAAATTAATCTATTTACAAAATAAAAAAATTTGATTGTAAACTATTTAAAAAAATGTTATTCTACTTAATGAGAAGGACGGTTTTATGGAAGAAGTTTTTAAAAAATATGAATCAGAAGTAAGATCTTATTGTAGATCATTTCCTAAAGAATTTAATTATGCCAAAGGATCAATAATGAAAGATACTGATGGTAAAGAATATATAGATTTCTTTTGTGGTGCTGGAGCACTTAATTATGGTCATAATAATGATTATATTAAATCAAAAATTATTGATTATTTAAATAAAGATGGTATAGTACATTCACTTGATATGTATACAACTGCTAAGAAAGAATTTATTGAATATTTTGAAAATAAATTATTAGAACCAAAAGGTTATAATTATAAAATACAATTCACAGGTCCAACTGGTACTAACTCAGTTGAAGCAGCACTTAAATTAGCTCGTAAAGTTAAAAAAAGAAATAATATTTTAGCTCTCATGGGTGGATTTCACGGTATGAGTTTAGGTTCATTAGCACTTACAACTGATATTGGAAGCCGAGGCGGAGCAGGAGTTCCCCTTTATAATGTTACTCATATCCCTACACCATATATGTTCCCAGATGTTGATATGATTAATTACTTAGAAATTATATTAAGTGATGATCATTCAGGAATTGATAAACCTGCAGCAATTATAATTGAAACCACTCAAGCTGAAGGTGGTGTATATGTCTTATCTAATGAATATTTAAAAGGTTTAAGAAATATATGTGATAAATATGATATTTTATTAATTGTTGATGATATTCAAGTCGGATGTGGAAGAAGCGGAAATTATTTTTCCTTTGAAAGAGCAGATATCATTCCTGATATTGTATGTTTATCTAAATCACTTGGAGGATATGGTTTACCATTTGCAGTTACTTTATTAAAACCAGAATTAGATATATGGACTCCTGGTGAACATAATGGCACATTTAGAGGAAATCAATTAGCAATGGTTGGAGCCAAAGCTGGTCTAGAATTAGTTACAAATGACAATATCCAAGATAGAGTTGCTAATTTATCAAATAAAATTCAAGAAAAGCTTAAAACATTTTTACTTGATTATCCAGAATTCGAATTAAGAGGTATTGGTTTTATTTGGGGTATCGATGTTAAAGATGAACAGCTAGCAACTAATATTAGTAGAGAATGCTTTAATCAAGGATTGGTAATTGAAAAAGCCGGAAGAAATAACTCAGTAATTAAATTAATGCCTTCCTTATTAATTGAAGAAGAACTTTTAAATAAAGGAATAGAGATATTAATAACTGTTATAAAAGAATTAAATAAATATCAAGTGACAAGGTTGAAATCTCAATAAATAAAAAAAGATAAAATTTTTATCTTTTTTTAAGCAATAAATTATAAATCAGGTAATATTTTTTTATAATATGGAAGTAAGCCAATTTTATTCGGTGTATGTTCCGGTAATTGCCAAAAATCATATCCAGGATAATCATTTCCTTCGATTATGCATGGTCCGTTTTCAGTAATAGCAACATCCCAACCAATATATTTTATTTCTTTGATTTCTAAGGCTGCTTTTTCAACTAGTTTTAAAGCCTCTTTAATATAAGGTAATTGATATCCTATCAATTCAACTTTCGTAAAAGGATGCTTTGTATAATTTATTAATTTAGAACTTCTAGCAAGACCATTTATTTTACCAGTATCTATATCAATTGGACAAAATATGCCTGAGTTTTCTATATTATCAACAAATTTTCCTTCATTACCCATTTTACACACAGCATAAACTACATAAGGTTTTTCATCTACGACTATGGTTACAATTCTTAATGAATTAATCGCTAGAGGATATAATTTATTTAATGCTTTATGTTGTATAATTAACTCTTCAATAACTCCAAAATTATTATCAGGATTATTTATATATTTAAACATCTCTTTTAAATCTTTAAAATTATTTTTATTTAATCTTTCAATTCCTTTTCCACTTTCACCAATATTTGGCTTAGCAAATATTATTTCTTTATTTTTCATAAATTTTTTAAAATCATTAAAATCTATATTAGCTAAATCTAAAAATTCGCGATTTAAATATTTTTTAAAACGTTCATTAAAAATATTCTTATTATCAAAAATATAAGAATATTTTTGATTATTACATAAAGAAATAACTTTTTTATTTATAACTCTAGTTACATATGTTTTTCTTTGTTTATGATTCATATTATAAAATGCAAATATATTATAATCATGAAATCCTGCACCATATTTTAAACCACAATTTATCATATCTAAAAATATCTGAAATTTATTTTTACTGGTCTTTTTTGCTACATCATCTATAACATTTTTTAATCGTTTAAATCTGACTCCTGTAATTATTCGTAAATAATACTTCGTTTTACTCATAATTAATACCTCTTTCATTAATACCTATTATATCATATCACATTATTAATTATAAATTTTTCTATTAAAACATAAATGAATTTATGGTATAATTTAAATAGATATAAAGAAAGGAAATCTAAAATTTTCGTTAGATTGAGTATAAGTATGAAATTAAATGTTGTTATTCCTATGTATAATGAAGAAGGAAATGTTGACCTACTTCATAAATTATTAACTGAAACTTTAGATGATATCGATTATGAATTAATATTTATTAATGATGGATCTAAAGATAAAACTTATTATAAATTAAAAGAAATTTACGAAAAAGATCCTATCCATGTTAGAGTTATTAATTTTAGTCGTAATTTTGGAAAAGATGCTGCTATTCATTCAGGCTTAACTTATTCAAATGCCGAATATACTGTAATTATAGATGGAGATTGTCAACAAAATCCTAAGTATTTACTTGATATGATGAATTATCTTGATAATAATCTTGAATATGATCAAATTGCAATGGTAAATAAAACTCGAAACAAAGAAAACATTTTAAATAAAATCTTAAAAGGAATGTTTTATTCTTTTATTAATAAAATTAGCGATACTAAATTTGTCAAAGGGGCCTCTGATTTTAGAATGTTTAGAAGTTATGTAGTAGATTCAATCTGCTTATTAGCAGAAAATAATCGCTTTTCAAAAGGAATCTTTTCTTGGGTAGGTTTTAACACTTATTATATGGAATATCAAGTTGAAAACAGAAATAGTGGTACATCATCTTTTAATATAATTAATCAATTTAAATATGCTTTTAATGGTATAATAAATTTTAGTATCAAGCCACTTAGAATAGCAACAGTAATTGGACTTATCTTTGCTCTTGGGGCTTTTATATATTTAATTATTATTTTAATCCAAACATTTATTACCGGAATTGAAGTTCCTGGATATGCTTCATTAATAAGTCTTATTCTTTTATTAGGAGGCATACAATTAATGGCAATTGGTATTCTTGGAGAATATATTGCTAAGACTTATTTAGAATGTAAAAAAAGACCGATTTATGTTGCTAAAAATAAATTAGGCTTTAATAAGGATAATATTTTATAATAAAATTAACCTATAAAGCAGGTCTTTTAAGAGTCCACTTAATAGGTTAATTTTATTATTTTGATTTTTTTTCTTTATTATTACTTTTTTTTGGTTCTTCTTCTATTATTTCAAAATCAAATAATGTAGTCTTGCATAAAGGACAATAATAACCATCTAATATTTCTCCTTCATGAATAAATCCACAAATTTTACATTTGTATTTCATATTATGCACCTACCTATTATTAATAGTAACAAAATAAAATTAAAAATACAATTAGCTTTCTCTAATTGCATTAATATATTTATTAACAGCTATACTCCATTCATTACTAGATGCATATTTTGGATTCATTAATTCCGGTGTATTAAATCCTTTAAGATAATAATTATTATAAATAATATCTAAATAACTTTTTATTCCTTCTTCGATAGTTTCATATCTTTTATAAGAACCTCCATTACATGAAGGAATTCCTTTTATTCCTCCAACATTATTACAATTAATTGTTATTGAGGAGCATTTCCATTTACAACCTGTTTCTTGAAGTATAATTGCGACTGATAAATAAGGATCAAGTCCGGTTTTTTTAGTATAAGCACTAAAATAAATGCCTGTATTATCTAAAATATTATTTAAATTTTTATTTAATTTAATTGTTAACTCACTTTCAGTTAACCCATCAAAAATTATTTCATCAATTTTATTAGTAGTTGGAATTACTTTTGATGTTATAATTACTTTTTTAGTTATTGTTTTTTCTATTTTTATACTTTCTTTTGTTGTTATATTTGTAGTTTGAAATTCATTTATTGATTTTTTAGTATCTTGATTAAGCACCAATATTTCTTTATTTTGATGATATATTTTTTTCATATAATCACCAATCATAAAAAAACTAATTACTGATAAAATTAAACCAGTAAATAATATAATATATTGTAAATTAATTAGTTTCACTATAAACTTCCTTTATTTGATAACCATCTACTTCATTAAATGCTTTTACTTCAATCCCAGTTATTAATTCATGTTTTTTATTTCCTATATTATATAAAGAAATTGAATTAGGAGCTTGTTTAATTATTTCACTAATTTTTATATTTATTTCACTGAACTTTTCTATTTCACTTGCTTCTAAAGAATCAATATCTAATACAAAAACATTGGTATTAGTATTACTAATAAAATTATGTAAAGCTTTTAAATTTAAAGCATTTTGAATAGTAAGTTCTTTAGTTACAAAAGCAACTAATTGATTTTTCTTAGCATTAAACAAATTTACTACATCATCAGTAGTTGTAGTATTAAACTCGGATAAAGAAGTATTCATTAAATCCCCAAATTGCTCTTCATTTAAATTATTTTTCTTTATAAAATCCGCTTTTATTGCTTCTGATTCATTTATATAAAATACATTTTCAACACCATTAATAGTTATCGTTAATTTTTTATCATCAACAGATGCTACATATAACTTATTTTCTTTAATATTACAGCTTAATTTAATTACTTTAATGCTGCGGTTATATCTAAAAGAAGTACATAATTCAAATAAACTTACCGGCTTTTTCGTTTCAACATAATAATAAGAAAAAACTTGATTTTTAAAACTAATGACTGTTAACTCATTATTTTCAATTCGATACCAGTTATGATCACTTACTGATTTATCTAGTTCATCACTAAAATCATATATTAATAATCCGAATAAAAATAATATTACTAATATAATAATCATTATAATATTTTGCTTCATTTTAAATCACCACGCTTATTTTAAAAGAAAATATAATATTACTACCAATCCTAATAAGATTCGATAATATCCAAATACTTTAAAATCATTCTTCTTAATATATTTTAACAATAATTTGATAGTTAAAATAGATATTATAAAAGCTGTTAACATACCAATAATTAAAATAATTATTTCACTACTACTAAAAACAAAACCAAATTTCAATAATTTAATGAGCGAAGCTCCTAACATAACAGGAACTGCTAAGTAAAAAGTATAACTAGCTGCAACAGTTCTGTCAAGCCCTATTATTAATCCCCCTAATATTGTAGCACCACTCCGGCTAGTTCCTGGAATTAATGATAATACTTGAAACAATCCTACTAAAAGAGCATCTTTACATGTAATGTTATTAACTTCTTTTACACGATAATTTTTATTTTTTTGTTTATTTTCTACTATGATAAATAATATACCATAAATAATTAACATCAAAGCTACCGTCCCTGGATTAAAAAATAATTCATCAATTTTATCACTTAAAGGAATACCTATTAATGCCGCTGGAAGACATCCGATTATTATTTTATACCATAAATTAAAAGTATCTTTAGTTTCTTTTTTGGTTTTATTAAATCCCCATGGAAATAAATTTTTAAAAAATAACACTACAATAGCAAATATTGCTCCTAATTGAATTACTATTAAAAACATTTCCCAAAATTCCGCACTAACTTCGAGCTTTAAAAACTCTTCAGCTATAATCATATGACCAGTGCTACTAATAGGTAACCACTCGGTAATACCTTCAATAATGCCAAGGATAATTGTCTTAAAAACATCTATAAGCATAGTATCACTCCTTTATAATTATATCATATTACTAAAATGTTAAAATATATTTCCTGTTTTTGATGTAAACTATCTGAACTTGTTTTTTTGAATAACATAAGTAATTTTTAATAATAACTTAATTGGTATTAATCTAGTTAAGAATATACCTAATTTCATTTTAAAGCTTGGAATAATAATAAGCTTGTTTTTAAAAACCAGATTAAGAGCATATTTAGCTACATACTCTGAACTAAGACCTTTAACATTAAAACTTCCTCCAGCTACATTATTAAAATTAGTATTAACAGGTCCAGGACATAACACACTAACTTTAACATTACTTTTTTGTCTTTTCAATTCTTCATAAAGAGCTAATGTTAATTTTAAAATATAATTTTTTGTAGCATAATATGTATTTAAATATGGACCAGCCATAAAACCAGCACTAGAAGATACATTTAAAATATGTCCTTTATCTCTTTTAATAAAATCTTTTAAAAATAATTTGGTTAACATATGTGTAGCTATTACATTAACATTTATCATCTTCAATTCTGTTTCTAAATCAGTTTTATTAAAAAAACCAAATAAACCAAATCCAGCATTATTAATTAATAAATCAATATTTATATTTTTGTTTTTTAAATATAATTTATATACTTCTTCTTTACTTGATAAATCACAAATAATAACTGTTGCATTAGAACATACTTTTTTTAATTCAATTAGTTTTTCTTTATTTCTACCTACTAAGATAAGCTTATAATTTAAATCATTTAAATATAAAGCCATATCTTTTCCAATCCCGCTACTTGCTCCTGTAATTAATGCTATTTTCATATAATCACCTTAATAATATATTACTATTAATTATAAAATAAATCAAAAAAAAGAGCTTATTCAGCTCTTATACACTCTACGGGATCTTTTTTACTAGCTATTTTAGCTGGTATTAAACCGGCTATTAAATTAAGTAAGACACTTATAATTATAAGAGAAACACCTCCTAATAACGGTAAACTAGCTAAATTATTAACATCTAAAGCATTATTAATAACCTTATTAATAGGTAAACATAATAATAAAGTAATTAATATTCCCAATATACCGGCAACAAAACCTTCAATTACCGTTTCGGCTCTAAATACTCTAGATATATCTTTTTTAGAAGCCCCAATAGATCTTAATATTCCTATTTCTTTAGTTCTTTCAAGGACAGAAATATATGTAATTATTGCAATCATAATACTAGAAACAACTAACGATACGGCAACAAAAGCAATTAAAACATAAGTAATTATATTTATAGCACTAGTTACTGAAGAAAGTAATATCCCAATATAATCAGTATAAGATATAATATTTTCTTTAATATTATTATCTTCTTGAATTTTATTGTAATCAGTAATTATATCTTCAATATTTTCTTTAGATTCAAAACCATTAGGATATATATTAATCCCTGTCGGTCTTTCTAAATCAGCAATACCTAATTTTTTATTTGCTTTTTCATAAGAATTGATTACCCCATCAAATTTTAAACCAGTTAAAATATCAACTTCAGGATTTTTTAATTGCTCTTTAGCTATTTCAGTACCATTTATTTCATTAATTACATATTTTGTTAAATCATGAGTATAACCTACATAACCACTAGATGCTTCGATAGCGTCATCACTTATTTTAATTACACCAACGATAGGTAAATTAATCCCATTATTTATTTTATCTTTCATAAAAAATTTATCATTACTTTTATCTATCCAGTAACCTTTTTCTTTAACAAATACATCAGTATTTAATACTAAACTATATTCAAGACCGATAAAATCATCATTAGTATAATGAAGACTTTTAATTTCTACTTTTTCCCCTTTTTTAGTCTTTTCTAATATTTCATTTACTTCTTTTCTATCTTTGATATTAAGTGAATATATTAAAGACATAGGTACAGAATTATTTTCATCAACAATTAATACTAATTCATTATAATTATTAGGTAATCTGCCAGATAAAACTGTATATTGACTTTCAAGTAATTCATTACTTCCAATTAATTCATGAAAAATATTAGGAGAATACTCTCTAACATCCATATTCATTCCACTAACATCCATTTGTTCCATTTGGTTTTCCATAAAAGGATTTAAATTAAAACTATTAGGATGAACCTTAATAATATGATCAGTATTTTTACTATAAATCTGCAAATCTATATTATATCGATATTGAATGTCGGTTATATACTGATTTATTTTATCATCATTATTATCTAAATATTTTTTAAATTCTTCTAAATTATTACTTGCTTTTGCTGATTCAAGCTGGATAGCTGGACTAATAGAAATATCATCCCTCGTACAAATTTTATCACTCACACATGTTGATTTTTCAGGTTTAGTAATATTTTGAATCATAGATGTAAAATCCATCGTATTAGATTCAATTTGAAGAGGATAAGAAGATAAAGTTTCTTTCTCCATTCTTTCAATATAATTATTTACTCCGTTTGATAAAGATAATATAAGAGCAATACCTATTATGCCAATACTTCCTGCAGATGCGGTTAAAATAGTTCGCCATTTTTTAGTTAACAAATTATTTAATGATAATGATAAAGCCGTTTTAAAACTCATGCTTCTCTTTTTGGATTTTTTATTTGTATCTTCATCACTTTCCTTAGTATCTGAATTCCCATCATAATAATTTGAATCATCAAAAATTTTACCATCTTTTAATTTAATTATTCTAGTTGAATATCCTTTTGCAATTTCCGAATTATGAGTAACCATTATAACTAATTTTTCTTTAGCTATATTTTTTAATATCTCCATAATTTGTTTACTAGTTTCTGAATCAAGTGCTCCAGTAGGTTCATCAGCAAGTAATATATCAGGATCATTAACCAAAGCTCTAGCAATAGCAACTCTTTGCATTTGACCACCAGATAATTGGCTAGGTCTTTTATTCATATGATCTTTAAGCCCTACTTCTTTTAAAGCTTTAATCGCTCTTGTTCTTCTTTCTGATTTAATTATACCTGATAATGTTAATGCGAGTTCAACATTAGCTAAAATAGATTGATGGTGAATTAAATTATAACTCTGAAATACAAAACCTACTCTATGATTACGATATGTATCCCAATCATTATCTTTAAAAGATTTAGTACTAATTTCATTAATAACTAAATCTCCAGATGTATACTGATCAAGTCCTCCTATAATATTTAAAAGTGTTGTTTTTCCAGACCCAGACGGACCTAAAATAGATACAAACTCATTTTTTCTAAAACAAACATTGACTTCATTTAAAGCTTTTTGTTTAAAACCATCGGTTTCATATAATTTTGATATTTTTTTTATTTCTAACATATATAATTCCTCCCCATTAGTTATTATACTATATAAAATTAATATTAAGTTCTTTTTTTATAAAAAAAAATTACTTGCTTCAATTTTTGAATATGTTTTTTTATTAAATGAATTATATAATGATTAATATCAATACCTTTATTGATAAACAAATATAATGTGCTTTTAACATCAGCAAATAGATATTATAATATTCTTTTTTACTTTTTTCACAATATGTTTGTATTATATTATTTTCGCATGCAAAAAGCAAGCCAAAAAATCCTAAAATTTGCCATGTATATTTTTTTAATTTTTTATTATACTATAAAGGTACTGGAGGTAATATTTTGACATTTATTATAAATACACATAAAAATATAACAGAAAACAAAACAATTAGATTTCCGTTAGAATTAATAAACAAAATAGAAGGCCAAATTATTGGTAAAGATATATCTTTTTCTAAATTTGTAATTCAAGCATGTGAATATGCTTTAGAAAATATTAAAGAAGAAGATAAATAAATGTAAAATACATTTATAAAAAATTAAGAATAAAGATATTTCATTTTCTTAATTTGTAATTTAAGCATGTGAATATGCTTTAAATAACATCAAACAAGAAAAGAAATAAAATCTAAATCTTTCCACTTAAAAAAAATGACAGAAGATGTCATTTTTTTTGCCTTATTTATTATTTTTATTAATCTCTTTATAAGTTACAAAACCAATTAAATCAATATAATAAGAAACGTACGTAATGGAATCAATAATCCAAATTGAGTATAAAATCACTAAAAAAGTAAAATGTTATTAACTATACTGATGATAATTCACTAACTAATAATTAAAAACATAATACTGAACGATTATTTTATTCTTAAAAAATGGTACAACTTTCCAACTTGAAATACTATAAAATCACTATTTTTAATAGCTACTTCTTTAATTACTGCTTTTCCACCTACTGTTAAAGAAGATATTATTGCTCCTATAATAATTGATGCTAAAGTTATAGATAGCTCTGTTGCATTTGATAAACCAATTGCCAGTACTGCTCCTAAACCCCCACTTAATATTCCACATATATCACCAAATATATCAAGACATAAATTACTTATTTGTACATTATTTTTAAGTATCTTTTTAGCTTCTTTAGCACCTTTTATTTTTCTTGAACTCATGGCATGAAATGTCGATTCTTTACTTGTCAATACACTAGTCCCTATCATATCAAACATTATGCCAATAGATATAATTAATATTAATAATAAAAATATTATAATTAAATTGCCATTATAAGCTATTAAATTTGAAATAGTACTAAAAATAATAGATAGAACAAAAGTCATAAAAAAAACTTTATATATCCAGTTATTTTTCTTCATTATATAACCTCCATAAAGTATAAAAAATGGTTTATTATAAATTAATCTTACGGCTTTGGTCGAGTTGAATTTCTCTTAATTCCTCTCCTTATTGGTTACCCTCAGGCGATTTCTCTTTAAAGGAATAAACTAACAGTTGCCTTGTTAATTACTCGATTGCCACAGAGTCCGTACTACAATCCTTATAATAAATACACGCTAGAGATTTTCTCTAACATAACTAACCTACTCTTATTCGCTTTTGCAATTACAATTTCATAATTATTATTCATTACCTATGTAATCTAATTAATCCCAAATAATCACTCACGACATGAAATTAAAAATTACGACGCAATTAGAGGGCTTTATCTATATGCCTTTATAGCTTTCCCTATAACTTTAAATTATATATTCACCCTAACTTGGGCCGATAAAGCAAATATACAAAGTGTCAATGGTTCAATTAATGGATTTTTAGCCCCATCTTCAAATAGTGTTTATGACTAGCATAGTGCACCACGTAATAAATTATAGCAAATAAGCCTGATTTTGTCTAGTATTTATCTAAAATCTTAAAATTATTCGCTAATATATTATATACAAAATAATTATTTTATTTCAAAGTATTTACTATTTTTTTAAATTGTTCTCCTCTTTCTTCAAAATCTTGATATTGATCCCAAGAAGCACAAGCTGGACTAAATAAAATAATATCTTTTGGATTTGATAGTTCATAAGATTTATTAATAGCTTGTTTTAAATTATCTACCACATTACAAGATATGTTTATTTTATCCGCAAATTTTTTTATTATGTATTTAGTTTCTCCATAACAAACTATATCTTTAACATATTTCATATCTTGCTCTAAATCATCAAAAGGAAGACCTCGATTAAGCCCACCTAATATTAATATAATTGGACTTTTAAATGATCTTAGCGCCATTTTAGTAGCATTAACATTAGTAGATTTAGAATCATTATAAAATGTTCTACTATTTAATTCTTTTACATACTCTATTCGATGTTCTACCCCACTAAAATCTTTAAGTACTTTCTTTATAACTTCATTATCAACATTAAACTCTTTAACTACCATTATAGCGCACATAATATTTTCATAATTATGATTCCCTTTAATTTTTATATTTTCTACCTTAATTATTTCTTCATTATTATAATAAATAATATTATTATCTAAATAAGAATCAGTTTTTTTATTAATTGAAAAATATATTTTTTTTGCAGCAATATTTTTAGTTAACATTAATGAATCTTTATTATTCTTATTTATAATAGCTAGATTATTATGAGTATGATATTTAAATATTCTTCCTTTATTATTAATATAATTTTTATAAGTTTTAAAAAAATCTAAATGAGTTTCAAATAAATTAGTTAAAATAGCAATATTAGTTTTAAATTTATCAAAATCAACTAATTGATGACTAGATATTTCTATTACTAAAATATCCCCTTCTTTTATATGATTGACAATTGAACATAAAGGAAACCCAATATTTCCAGCAAGATGAACTGATTTCTTTGCTGCTTTTAAAATCTCATATATAATAGTCGTTGTTGTAGTTTTACCATTAGAACCTGTTATTCCTATAATAGTAATATCTTTAGGCAAATAATGATAAGCTACTTCTACTTCATTTATAACTGGAATATTTAATTTTTTAGCTTTTATTACCAAGGGATGTTCCTTATTAATACCTGGATTTTTGACAACTACATCATATGAATTATCTAATATTAACTCTGGTTCATTCGAAATTACAAATTCTACTCCTAAATCTTTTAATTCTTTAACATGTTCTTCATTTTGTTCTTTCATATCTGTTATCAATACTTTATTATTTTTGTTAGTAAGAAGTTTAGCCGCTTCATATCCACTTCTAGCCATTCCTAAAATAAATATTTTTTTATATTCCCACATATTTTCACCTACCATAATTATTGTACTATAATAGTATATTTTATAAAAGAGAAATCCATTCGAAAATAACTTTAAATTAATTCAAAGATATGCTATAATCATTTTGTTATTCAAAGTTATAGGGGTATAGTTTAATGGTAGAATAACGGTCACCAAATTCAATGACCGGATATATCAAAGGGATACTATTTATATAAATAGTATAAGAGCATAAAAGCTTATAGATAAAGGGAAAGAAAGAATTAAGAGTTTAAAAAATTATTTTATAGGGGTATAGTT
>JAQUFX010000022.1 GCA_028684435.1 Bacilli bacterium | reverse complement strand
TATTTTTCATGTTCGTTCATTCTTAATTTTACCTTTCTCATGTAAGTCACCTCGTGACATATTGTATATTATTTTTGAGACATAATCAAAAGTTAATACTTAAGACATTATCATAAGTTAAACACATGCTAATAGCAGATTTTTTTATTTTATTGACATATTTTAATCATTTTGTTACTATTAGTTAGTAATGCAGAGATTATATCTTAGTAATTTTATATATCTTTAAAGAAAGTAAATATTATTAGCTGAAAATATTTATAAAGTAATATATATAGTGAATTTCAATATATGAGCATTAAACGATTATCCGCGTTAAGGTAATAAAGAGCATGTAAATCATGAATTAAGGTGGTACCGCGAATAATTTCGTCCTTAAAAGCATGATTTTTTTATTGGAGGAATGAAAAATGAAAGAAGAATTAAATGATTTAGTAAAGAGAGCTACTGAAGAAGCAAAAAAAATAACAAATGAAAGTGAATATTTGAATATTAAATCTAAATATTTAGGTAAAAAAAGTGAATTAAATACTTATATGGCAAATATAAAAAATATGACTGCTGAAGATAAAAAAATATATGGGCCATTATTTAATAAACTTAAAACTGAATTTGATAATCTTTTTTCTAAATATTATAATGAATCATTAAATAAAAATGAAACAATAACCTTTGATCCAACTCTTCCAGCTAAAGAAGAAAGTGGATCTCTTCATCCGGTTACAATAGTAGCTAGAGATGTAACTAATATTTTAAAAAATATGGGTTTTATGGTGCTTGATGGACCAGAAATGGAATCAGAGTATTTTAATTTCGAAGCTTTAAATATCCCTGCAACTCATCCGGCTAGAGATATGCAAGATACCTACTGGCTTGATAATGGGCTTTTATTAAGAACACATACTAGCCCTGTTCAAGCAAGGGCAATGCAAAAATATGGGGTTCCAATTAAAATGTGTGTTCCAGGAAGATGTTTTAGAAATGAAGATTTAGATGCTTCTCATGAAAATACCTTTTTTCAATTAGAAGGTATGGTAATTGATAAAAATATTTCTATAAGTAATATTATATATGTTATGAAAGGAATGTTAAGAGAAGTATTTAAACAAGATGTCGAAGTTAGACTTCGCCCTGGGTTTTTTCCGTTTGTTGAACCTGGTTTTGAGCTTGATTGTTCATGCACGATATGTGGAGGCAAAGGCTGTCCTACTTGTAAAGATACGGGGTGGATTGAATTATGTCCTTGTGGAATGATACATCCTAATGTTCTTGAAGAAAGTGGAATTGATTCTAAAGTATATAGTGGTTTTGCTTTTGGTTTAGGTTTAACTAGACTAGCAATGATGAAATATAAAATAAATGATATAAGATATTTAAATTCAAGTGATTTAAGACATCTTAGTCAGTTTAATATAAGGTAGGTGAATATAATGAAAATATCATGTAATGTTTTAAAGAAACATATTAAAAATAGTGAAAAGATTGATTTTTATTCAATATGGGATACCTTTACTATTCGAACTGCTGAAGTAGAAAATATAGATATTAAAGGTAAAAATTTTGATGGTGTAGTAACGGCTAAAATTATTGAGTGTAATCCTCATCCTAAATCAAATAAATTATCGATTTTAAAAGTTGATAATGGTAAAGAACATCTTCAAATAGTATGTGGTGCTCCAAATGTTAAAGTAGGCTTAGTAGGAGCGTTAATACAAGTAGGTGGTCATATTGATAATATCGAAATATGTGCTAAACCACTATTAGGTATTGATTCTTTTGGTATGATGTGCAGTGGGAAAGAATTGGGTATTAGTGATGAACACTCAGGTATTATTGAACTACCAACTGATACTAAATTAGGTGTTGATTTAAAAGAAGTATTACCAATAGAAGATATAATTGTTGAAATTGATAATAAATCTTTAACTAATCGTCCTGATTTGTGGGGGCATTATGGGATAGCTAGAGAAATAGCTGCTATTACAGGTAACGACTTATTACCTCTAGAACTTGATGAAACCAAAATAGATAAAAAAGATTTAAAAATTAAAATAAATAATCCTGAATTATGTTATAGATATATTGGAGCTAAAATAGAAAAGATTGAAAATACAAACACTCCAATGGGGATGCAAATATTTTTATACTATGTTGGTATGAGAAGTATAAATTTAATTGTTGATTTAACTAATTATATAATGCTTGAATTAGGCCAGCCGATGCATGCTTTTGATGCAAATATTGTAGATGAAATAGAAATAGGACTTGCTAAAAATGATGACAAATTTACAACTTTAGACGGTAGTGTAAGATTATTAACTAACCATGATTTAATGATTAAAAATGGTGGTAAGTATTTTGCTGTAGCAGGAGTAATGGGCGGACTTGATAGTGAAATAACTGATAACACTAATTCAATTGTCCTTGAAAGTGCGTCTTTTGAAGCATCAACAATTAGAAAAACAGCAACTTCATTAGGTCTTCGTACCGAAGCATCTAGTCGCTATGAAAAAAGTTTAGACCCTAATTTAGCTCTTGATGGCACAAAAAGATTTATTAAACTATTAAAAGATGAAAACCCTAATTTAGAATTTGGTTCTAATATTACTGATGTATATCCTAAAGTTTTTAAAGAAAAGGAAGTAATTTTAGAAAAAAAATTACTTTATAAATATATGAACTTTGAAATAGAAGATTCTGTTGTTAAAAATATATTAAATTTATTATCATTTAAAGTTAAAGTATTAAAGGATAGTTTTAAGGTTATTGTTCCTACCTTTAGAGCAACTAAAGATGTGACTATTGCAGCTGATTTAATTGAAGAAATAACTAGATTATACGGTTATGAAAACTTTAAAGAAGTACCTCTTAATATGGATTTAACCTTTGGAAATAATGAAACAACTTATGAGCAAGAATATGAAGTTAAAGAATATTTAGTTAACAAGTATAATTTTAATGAAATACATACTTATTTATGGAATCAAACTTCCTTTTTAAAAAATATTGATGTTAATATCGATAATGTAAAATTAATTGGTAAAAATGAGGATAATATTTTAAGGAATGATTTATCATTAAGTATGCTGGAAGCAGCTTATAATAATACTAAAAGATATGAAAATATTAAAATATTTGAAATAGGTACCATAATTGAAAACGATGAAAATAAAAGGTCGTTAAGTGTCTTATTATCAGATGATGTTGATAATTTAAAAAATATATATAATGAAGCTAAAAGTATTACTTATAATTTAATTAAGGCACTTAAAAATATAAAACCAATTTTTAAATTATCAGAAAGTAAACATTATTATTATAATGAATTAACTCAGAATATTATATTTAATAATAATATAATAGGGCAAATTAAAGTTTTTAATCGTAGCATAAGTAATAAAATTAATAGAAAGAAGTGCTTTGTAGTAATTGATATAGACTTTGATTATTATTCGCAAATCAAAAAAGAAAATATTATTTATGATGAGGTAAGTAAATATCCAGCTGCAAATCTAGATTATACTATTATATCTAAAAGAGGAGAATATTATAAAGAATTTGAAAAGATAATTGATAATTTTACTAGTCCTATTATAATAAAAAGAGAACTAGTAGATATCTATATTGAAAATGATATTAAAAAAATTACTATTAGATATACAGTAGGTTCAAAAGAAAAAACTTTAACAAGTGAAGAATTAAAAGATTTTAAAGAAAAATTTATTAAATTTATTGAAGATAATGAATTAAGTATTATTTTAGAATAATACTTTTTCTTTACTTTTATAAGTTAATAAGTTAGAATATATTTAGAAGGTTATTAACAGGTGATAAGATGGCTAAAACAGTTGGAAATAATTTAAAAATAGCTCGAATGAGATCAAATTTATCAATGCTTGCTGCTGGTAAACTCCTAAACATATCAAATGCTGCTATTTTTAAATATGAAAATAATAAAATTATTGCATCATTACAAAGATTAGAAGAATTTGCTGAAATTTATAATACTAATTTAGAAGAATTACTTGATGTTGAAGATAATTTGAAAATTAAATTCACTAATTTTAAATGTCAAAATAAGACCTCTGAAGTTAAAAAAGAGAAAATTAAATATATCATAACGGAAAAAATAAGTTCTTATTTTAATTTATTGAAACTATCAGAAATTACTCTTCAAAACAAATTTGGGGTTCATCTGATAAGCACTATATTAGAAGCTGGAAGTTTAGCTTCTAAACTCAGAATATTTTTTAACCTCCCTTTAAAAGATCCAATATCAAATTTAGTATATCTACTTGAAAAAAATGGAATGATGATTATTACGCTTCCAAAAGACAAAAATACTTCTAATTTTATTGGCTTTTATGAAATTATTAATAATGTTCCTGTTATAGTCGTACTTGAAGAAAACAATGGTTATCAACAAAGATATAGTATCGCTAAATATTTAGGAGAACTTTTAATTATAAATGATTACAAAAAAGATGATTTAACTACTGAATTTGCTCTTTCTTTATTAATTCCAAGACAAAGTATAATTGAAGAATTTGGCGATAAAAGAATAAGAATAAATTTTAAAGAACTAGAAATTTTCAGTAATAATTACAAAGTAAGCTATAAAAATATTGTTAATAGATTATCCAGTTATAAAATTATTACCCCTAGTAATGCTAAATATTTAAATATTTATATCAACAAAAATAATATTAAAGAAAAAGATTATTATGAAGTACCATTTATTTATGAAAAGCTAGAAGCTAAATTAAATGCTCAAGGTATAATAAAAAAGAATTAAACTAATTCTTTTTTATTATATTTAATTATTGTTAAAACTAAAAACATAATTGTTAAAGAAAGACTTATAAATAACATTACTGGGTTAAACGAAGAATTAATAATTATATTTCTTGCGTCGGCCAAAGTGAAGATTGATAAATATTTTAAGAATTCTATACTTTCACTAATGGTAGATAAGATATTTAAAATATAACTTCCAAAAACAATTCCTAAACTTATACCTATCATAATTTTAGTTTTACTAGAAAAGGTAGATATAAACATACTTAAACTAAATATTACTAATGATGTTATTAATGGCGATAAACTTAAATAGAAAAAAGTTTTTTCATTTATATCTTCACTAGATATTAAACCAATGTAATTAAATATTCCAATAAATAAAACCATTGCTATAATATAAATAAGACCGGCTGATATTTTAAATAGAGCTATTTTAGTTCTTGTTATCGGAAAACTATTTAAATATTCAATTGTTTTATCATCTTCTTCTTTTAAGATTAAATTTGAGCCAAGAATAGCAGAAAAAGTTCCAGTTATTAAATATATAAACATTAAACCTTCAGTTTGAAGCCATCCAAAAGCAGTACTTACTGATGAAATATCCATATTAAATGATTTTAAAACATCTTCAGGAAATATTGTTAATAATTCATCCATCATTTTCATATTATCACTTTTTACTAAATGTGGGTATATTAAAAAAACAACTAAGAATACAGCACATAAGATAAAAGTCCATAAGATAAAACTTTTAAAATTAATTTTAATTTCTCTTTTAAACATCTTTGACCTCCTACTTATAATAATGCAAGAAAATATCTTCTAAACTTGCTTCTTCAATTAATAATTTATTAATTTTATATTTAGATAACTCTTTTATTAAAATATTAATATCTATTGTATTTCGGAATTTAATTGTATTATTATTTAATTCATAATTATTAAGTTTTAATTCTTTGATAATTTTTTTAACTTCTTCAGAAATAATAGTTACATAAAATAAATTTAATTTATGAAGATTTTCAATAGATTCTATTTTTAAAAGAGTACCATTTTTGATAATTCCAACTCGATCACATATTTTAGCTACTTCATTTAAGACATGAGTAGAATAAAGAATAGTTGTTCCTTTTTTCTTTTCTTCAATTAACAAATTATAAAAAGTTTGCTGCATAATTGGATCAAGCCCGCTAGTTGGTTCATCTAGAATAAGTATTTTTGGTTCGTGCATTAAAGCAAGCGCAATACCTAATTTTTTTAGATTTCCTAAAGATAAATTTTCTATTTTTTTCTTTTCGTCTATTTTAAATAATTTAACTAATTTATTTCTGTTTATTGATAGATCTTTTTTATAAAAAGATTGATGATAATTTAATATTTCCTGAACAGTTAAATCTTCATATAAATTTATTTCACTTGGTAAATAACCTATTATTTCTTTTAAAAATGTTTTATTTTTATCGAATAATATACCATTGATGAAGATTTTGCCTTTATTTTTATTAATTAAATTCATTATACATCTTATCGTGGTAGATTTACCTGCTCCATTTGGACCAATAAAACCAAATATTTCTCCTTGTTCTAATTCTAAATTTAAATTTTTGATGCCTAAAATATTACCATAGTATTTGGTTAAATTTTTAATTTCTAAAGCTGTTTTCATTAGAAACCTCCTAATATATTAATTATACAACAAATTATATGACATATATATAAAAATTAATAAAAAAATATATCGCTACTTTTTAATATAAATGTAATAATATTATAAATAAAATCGCAATAATTTCGGAAAAATTAACTAAAATAAAAATTAATGTTGATACAAAAAAAGATTTATATTTAAGAAAAGTTAGTCGAATTAAATCGGTTAATTCTTCATGTGTAATTGAGCATAATTCTTTAGCTGCAGATGAAACATATAATTGCTCCACTTAAAGAAATCAAAGAAGTAAAACGCAAGTTCAATATTTATGAATTTATGTTAGAAAGATGCTTAAAACCATTAAAAAATTCGAGATATTAGAGCCTTTAAATAATATCAAAGAAAAATATCTAAATATAATTTATTAATACATCAGGTAGAAATATCTAATAAAAATAATATCGTACATTTATTTGTAAAATTATTGTAATGCACTTTTTTAATATTGGTATAAATGGTATAATAAAATAGTGAGAAAGTGGGATTAATATGGAGTATTTAGACAAATTAAATAAAGAACAAATTGGAGCGGTTACTCATATTGATGGCCCTTTATTAGTAATGGCTGGAGCTGGTTCTGGTAAAACTAAAGTACTAACAACTAGGATTGTATACTTAATAGACGAAGGAATAAATCCCTATAATATATTAGCAATAACCTTTACTAATAAAGCAGCTAAAGAGATGCGTTATAGAGTAAATAATATGATTGGTGAAGTATCTTCTTTTATAGGAACTTTTCACTCTTTAGGGCTTAGAATTATTAGAGAAAATAATGCTGTATTAGGTCTTAATAATAATTTTACAATTATAGATTCATCTGATTCTTTATCAATTATTAAAAAAATATTAAAAGAAAAAAATTTAGATCCTAAACATTATAGTCCTTATTATATTAGAAATAAAATAAGTTTTATTAAAAATCAAATGTTAAATGATTTTGAACTTGAAAAATTTTTTAATACACCAATCGATAAAGTCGTTATTGAAGTTTATCACTCATATAATAATATATTAATTAAAAGTTCTAGTGTTGATTTTGATGATTTATTGTTAATGCCAGTTAAATTATTTATTGACCATAAAGATATTTTAGAATATTATCAAGATCGATTTAAATATATTTTAATCGATGAGTATCAAGATACTAATCCTGTTCAGTATAAATTATCAGTAATGTTAAGTTCTAAATATAAAAATATCTTTGTTGTTGGTGATATGAATCAAAGTATTTATGCTTTTAGACAAGCTGATTACCGTAATATAATTAATTTTGAAAAAGATTTTAAAAATACTAAAGTTATTAAATTAGAACATAATTATCGCAGTACTAATACTATTCTTTCAGCAGCTAATGAAGTAATAAAACATAATAAAGAAAGAAAAGATTTAAAACTTTATTCTGAAAATGGTGAAGGAGTAAAAATTAAATATTTAAGAAGCTATGATGAAAAGCATGAAGTAGCTTTAATAATAGATGAAATAAAAGATTTACATAATCAAGGTATTAGATATGAAGAAATGGCTGTTTTATATCGTACTAATGCTCAATCTAGGGTAATTGAAGAAGTGTTTTTAGGAAAAGGAATACCATGTAAAGTATTTGGTAGTTACTTTTTTATTGATCGAAAAGAAATAAAAGATTTAATTGCTTATTTAAGATTAATTTATAATGAAAATGATGAAATTAGTTTAAGAAGAGTCATTAATGTTCCTAAAAGAGGTATTGGCGATGCTGCTATAAGCAAGATAGAAGATTTAGCAAATGAAAACAATACTACTTTATTTGCGTCTTTATCTACTAAGAAAGAGTTAGAATTTAAAGATATTATTTTAAATTTAAAAAAAAGAAGTGAAAATTTGAGTTTAACTGATCTTATTGATGAAGTACTAGATTTATCAGGAATAAAAAAAGAATTAGAATCTACTAATTTTTTAGAAGATGAACTTAGACTTGATAATTTATATGAATTTAAAAGTATTACTGCATCATATGAAGAAAGAACTGGTTCAGTTCATTTAGGAGATTTTTTAGAAGAAATTTCTTTAATTAGTGATATATCTCATCATCAAAATGATGGTGATGAAGTAACATTGATGACCCTTCATAGTGCTAAAGGATTAGAATTTAAAGTGGTATTTTTATGTGGGATGGAAGAAGGTATTTTTCCTCATAATATGTCACTTATGGAAGGAAATATCGAAGAAGAAAGACGTTTATGTTATGTTGGAATCACGAGAGCTAAAGAGAGGCTATATTTAACTAATGCTAAAAGGAGAATGTTATATGGTAAAGAACAACAAAACATTCCTTCTCGGTTTATAACTGAAATTAATGAAGAAAAAATAGAAAGTAATAATGTTGCTCCAATTCCTAAAATAATTGATAAAGAATTGATGTATACTAATGATAATAATGATATTACTGTTGGTACGATTATAAATCATACAATTCATGGAACTGGAGTAGTAACTAAAGTAGATGGTAGTTTAATAGATGCTGCTTTTAAAACCGGTCCTAAAAAATTAATGAAAAATCATAAAAATATCAGTATAATTAATTAAAAGAAAGAAGGATACTATGAAAGAAAGATATAATGAATTAATAAAGTTAGTTAATAATGCTAATTATGAATATTATGTTTTAGATAATCCTTCAGTAAGTGATAATGTATGGGATAATTGGTTTAATGAATTATTAGAAATTGAAAAAAATTATCCGGAATTTAAGACAGTAGATTCTCCTTCCCAAAAAGTTGGTGGAGAAGTGATTTCTGGATTTGAAAAAGTATATCATGAAACACCTATGATGAGTTTGTCAAATGTCTTTAACGAAGAAGAAATAATTCTTTTTGATGAAAGAATAAAAAAAGAATTTAAAAATCCTAAATATGTTTGTGAACTTAAAATTGATGGTTTATCAGTTTCTTTAGTATATAAAGAAGGTATATTAAAAACAGCAGCAACTAGAGGAAATGGTCTAGTAGGAGAAAATATTACTCATAATGTTAAAACCATTAAATCTATTCCTTTAAAATTAAAAGATAATATAAATTTAGATGTACGTGGTGAAATTTATATGCCTAAAGATATTTTTGCTAAGTTAAATAAATTACGAGAAGAAAAAAAAGAATCTTTATTTCAAAATCCTCGAAATGCTGCTGCTGGAAGTATTCGTCAGTTAGATAGTCGGGTTGCTAAATCAAGGAAATTAGCTGCTTTTTTTTATCATAATCCTAATACTAAATTAAATTCTCATTACGAAACCTTAAAAGAATTAAAAAGCTTAGGTTTAATTGTTAATCCTCAAATAGAGTTACTAAATAATATTAATGAAGTAATTGAATATATCAATAAATGGTCTTTAAAAAGAAATGAATTGCCTTATGAAATAGACGGTGTTGTTATAAAAATTGATGATATTAATATACAAAAAGAATTAGGGTATACAGCTAAAAGTCCTAAATGGGCTACGGCTTATAAGTTTCCACCTGAAGAAGTTGAAACTAAACTAAGAAATATTGTATGTACTGTAGGTAGAACTGGGTTAATAACTCCTAATGCGATATTTGATCCTGTTAAAGTAATGGGCTCGACAATTAGAAGAGCTACCTTACATAATGAATCTTATATTAGAAAACGAGACTTAAAAATAGGAGATTATATTCTTATTAGAAAAGCTGGGGATGTAATCCCAGAAGTAATATCAGCAGTAAAAGAAAAAAGATCAAGTAATGAACAAGAATTTATAATGCCTACTAATTGTCCGATATGTAATCAAGAATTAATAAAATCAGATTCTTTAATTGATTTAATATGTCCAAATATTTTATGTGATGCTCGTAAAATTGAGGGTTTAATTCATTACGCTAGTAAACAAGCTATGAATATAGATGGTTTAGGAGAAAGAATAATTGAATTATTTTATAATCAAGGAATAATTAGAAATTTTATTGATATTTATAATTTAAAGTATCAAAAAGAAGAGTTAATTAAATTAGCAGGTTTTGGCGAAAAAAGTATTCAAAATTTATTAGATTCAATTGAAAACTCAAAAAACAATTCATTAGAAAAATTATTATTTGCCATTGGAATAAAAGGAATTGGCGAAAAAACGGCTAAAATATTAGCTAAAAAGTATTTTAGTATCGATAGTTTAATAAAAGATTCTTTATGTGATAATATTAATCTTCCTGATATAGGACCTATTTTAAATAAAAGTATTCAAAACTACTTTTTAAATGATGATAACATTAAACTTATTAACAATTTAAAAGAATTAGGCATAAATATGAATTACATAGGAGATAAAATAACTGAAAATGAGAACTTCTTAAATAAAAAAATAGTTGTAACAGGTGTCTTAAATAACTACAACCGAAATGAAATTCAGAATATAATAGAATTAAATGGAGGGTTATGGTCAACATCTATATCTAAAAATACTGATATTGTAATAGTTGGTGAAAATGCTGGTTTAAAATATCAAAAAGCCTTAGATTTAAAAATCGAAATATGGGATGAAAAGGCTTTAGAAGAAAAAATGAAAGGATAAAAATATGGAAATAAAAACTTTAAGAGTTGGTTCTTTACAAACTAATTGTTATCTTTTAAAAAAAGACAATAAATATTTAATTATTGATCCTGGTGATGAAGCCGATAAAATAATTAATTATATTCATGGTGATGTAAAGGGTATATTAATAACTCATAATCATTTTGATCATGTTGGAGCACTTAATCAATTAAAAGAATATTATCATGTACCGGTTTATCATTATTTAAACTTAAAAGAAGGGGAAATTAAAATATCAATATTTAATTTTGAAGTAATTTATAATCCTGGACATACTAAAGATTCAATTAGTTTTTTATTTGAAAATGATTTATTTTGTGGCGATTTTATTTTTGAAAATAGTATCGGCAGAACAGATGCTGGTGGTAATAATCAAGATATGAAAAAAAGTATCATGAAAATAATAAAATATTCGCCCAGTATTAACATTTATCCTGGTCATGGAAATAAAACTACTTTAAAAAATGAAATAGATACTCTTCTTTATTTTAAAGATAATTATTTATAACAAGGCATGTCTTGTTAATTTAATTTTATCTTTAAAAGTAAATTGAATTATAAAACATACTATAGTATAATAAAATTACTTAAGAGGTGAATATATGAGCAAATTAAAGGGGTTTTATCATAATAATAGAGTATATGTAATATTAATGGGAATATCCCTTGTATGCCTAGCATTAATACTAGTAGTTTTTGTATATTATTTTTTATCACAAAATAATACTGGTATTTATGGAAATAGACTTAATGGTATAGAAAATGTTAAAATTACCGATGATAAACTTGAAGGGATTAAAAAAGCAATCGAAGAAAATGAAATTGTTGACCATGCTTCTTTAATATTAAAAGGTAAAATAGTATATATAAATATTTATATTAAAGAAGACAAAATAGATGATGCTAAAAATGTTGCTATCAAAAGCCTAGAATTATTTGAAGAAGAACAAAGTTCTGTATATGATGTATTATTTACTATAGACTTAATTGGAAAAGCTGAAAATAGTGTTTTTCCAATCATGGGTTCTAAAAAAAATGATAATACCATTATTTCTTGGGCTAAATATGGTAAGTAGGTAAAAGATGAAAAAATTTAAAAGAATATTTATTATCATATTAAGTATAATAACTGTAATTTTTCTCGCATTATTCATTTTTTATAATTATTTTTATGATGAAAATAAATTAAGTATCAAAGAAAAAGAATGGATAGCTGATAATAAAAATAATTTAATAGATATTAATATTTCTAATAAATTAAATATCTTTGGATATAATGGGGCCGGAGTATTTTTTGACTTTTTAGATGATTTAGAAAAAGAATATTTGATTAAATTTAATAAAGTTGCTAAAGATAATAATACTTTAGGAAACGATCTCGGTTTTTATATAAATAAAGATATTACCTCAAGAGATTTGCCAATCTATAAAGATTATTATGTAGTAATTGGAAAGAATTCTGATGTTGTAACTTCATTTAATGATTTTACAGGAAGTACAATAGGTATTACTGCTGATACTTTAACAAGAGTTACTAATTCTTATAAAAATGTTATAACTTATACTACTTTAGATACTAAAGAATCTTTGTTAGAGGCTATTGAGACTGATAAAGTGAAGTATTTAATTGTACCTAAAAATGAATATTTAGATCTAATAATAGAAAAAAATTATAAAATAGTTTATCACTTAAGTGATTTACCTGTTAATTATTTTCTTCGTTTAAGTAATGAAGAAACTTTGAATTCAATTATTTTAAAATATTATAATTACTGGATAGAAAATGAATATGAAAGTATTTATTATGATTATGCTTATAATTTGTTTGTTGATAAATTAAATTTAACTCAAGTAGAAACTGATACTTTAACAAATAAGAATTATATTTATGGTTTTGTATCCAGCACTCCATATCAAACATTAGCAAGTTCTAATTATGGGGGAATAGCGGTTAATTATTTAGATTATTTTAGTAAGTTAAGTGATGTTGAATTTACTCTTACTAAGTATAAAAATAGCGAAAAATTAATTAAAGATTTTAATAATAAAAAAATTGATTTAATGTTTGCAGATACTAACATAAACGCTGAACATAATAAAATTTATACTAATTTAAATATTAAATATTATATTATTGCTCCTCTTAATATGAATCTTAATATCTCAAATATTAGTGATTTAACAAATGATAAAGTAATGGTATTAGAAAATAGTAAATTATATAGCTTTTTAAATACAGTTCCAGAAATTACATTAGAAACGGTAACTAATGAAAAAAGATTATTAAAAGAAACTAGAAAAGATAGTATTATTGCAATAGATGCTAATACTTATGACTATTATGTTAATAAAGAAATTAGTGATTATAATATAATATTTACTGGTTTTACTACTGAAAATTTTAATTTTCAATATGTAAATGATAATGATGCTTTTTATAAACTATTTAATTCTTATATAAATACCATAGATGATAATAATATTATAAATGAAGGTTTAGCTAATTATAAAATAGCTGCTAAAAGTGGAAATATTATAACTATCATAGCTAAATATACCTTAATATTTATTACTGGAGTTATTATAATCGGATCAATAATATATTTTTCTAGAAGCAAATTAAAATTAGATACTAAAATAAGAAAAGATGAGAAATTAAAGTTTATTGATTTATTAACTTCTTTAAAAAATAGAAATTATTTAAATGAAAAGAAAGATGTTTGGAATAATAATACTATGTATCCACAAGGAGTAATAATTATTGATTTAAATAATGTTAAATATTTAAATGATACATTTGGACATCTTGAAGGAGATAAACAAATTAAAGCAGCTGCTAATATATTAATTAAAACTCAACTTGATAATACAGAAGTAATTCGGACTGATGGGAATGAATTTATGGTATATTTAGTTGGATATAGTGAAAAACAAGTTTTAAATTTTGTTAAAAAATTAGTAAAAGAATTTAAAGAATTACCATACGAATATGGTGCTGCAATTGGTTTTAGTATGATAGTTGATGATTTAAAATTAATTGATGATGCTATAAATGAAGCTACTATTCAAATGAGGGAAAATAAAGAAAATATAGAGGCCCAAAATGAGAGAGAAATTTAATAAAACATACAAGCAAAGGATTAAATATGTAAAAAAATTTTTTAAAAGAGTTTGGGAAATATTAGGCCAATCTGAAATAGCTATATTGCCAGGGCAATTAGCTTTCTTTGTTATATTATCTTTAGTTCCAATTATAACTTTAATTGGATATGGGGCATCATTTTTCGGAATATCTATTGATACTATTATAAATATCTTAAAAGATAATTTTAGTTCTGGAGTTGCAGAAATGATGATTCCCATAATTAGTGGTGAAGTAATTGATTTAAAATTAGTAATAATGTTTATATTAATGTTTTATATAGCATCTAATGGAGCTGATTCGATAATTATAATTAGTAATGAAATTTATAATGTCAAACAATCTTCCTGGATAAAAAGAAGATTAAAAGCTATTTTTTTAACAATTGCGATTGTAATATTAATACTATTCTTATTATTGGTACCAGCATTTGGGACTAAAATTATTGATGCAGTTGATTACTTTAATATAAAATCAACGCTTGTAAATATTCTTGAAATTATGCAAGGGCCTATATCTTGGGTCATAATATTTATATTTATTAAAGTAATATATGCAATATCACCAGATAAGGCATTACCATCATCAAGATTAAACATTGGAACTGCTTTTACAACTGTTGGTTGGGTAATTGCTACAGAGTTTTATAGCTATTATGTTGATCACTTTGCTCATTATGATATTTTTTATGCGGGGTTATCAAATATAGCAGTCTTAATGTTATGGATTTATTTATTAAGTTATATTTTTGTAATTGGTATTAGTTTAAATTCAAAGGTAGAACTTGAGGAATTGGAAATAACAGGTTCTATATTAAATCAAAAATAGCTCATTATAATAATGTGCATAAAGGTATTACTTAATGCATATTATTTTTACGATGTTGACCTTATTTAGTAATAATTAAGAAATATTGTGAAGTAATACTTGAGAAGCAATGATAAAAATTGCTTCTTTTTTGTTATTATTTCTTGCTATTTATTTAAATTAATGATAGTATCAATATCAATTAAGAAAGGGATTTAGTTATGAATAAATATAATATTCTTGAAATTTATAATAAAATATATCTTGTTAGCGATAACAATATTTATTCATGCTTCACTTTTTAAAAATAATTATGCTTAAAAATGCTGTCTTTAACAATAAAAATGTTTTAAAGATAGCGTTTTTTATTATCAAAGAATAATTTATTAAAGGAGTACCTAAATGAAAGAGATATTAAAAATTGAAAATAAAAAGTATGCTTATCAATGTTTAAATCAAGCACTAAATATGGGCTTAAATTTCAAATTAGAAAAGAATTTTAAAGAAAAGAATTTTAATGTTGATAATTTAAATGACCTTTTGGATAATCCGGTCGAAGGAATTGAATTAAAAGAATTATTAAAATATTTTGAAAAAGAAATAATTCCTTATTGTTCTAATTTTAGTAATAAAAACTTTATGGGATTCCCTGATTCAGGTAATTCATTAGCAGGATTAAGTGGCGCTATTTTAGCTGACTTTTTACAACAAAATTTAATTAATTCTAGTTTTTGTGCGCCAATTGCAACTTATATAGAAATAGCGGTAATAAAATGGTTTAGAGAATTATTAGGATATAAAATTATACCAATAAATTCAATATGGGATGTCGGTGGTATTATTACCTATGGAGGAACAGGAAGTAATGCAACTGCTATGCTTCTCGCAAGAGAAAACTTTAGAAAAAACACGATGATTAATGGTGTAAATAATGCATCTGATTATAAAATTATTGTTCCTAAAGGTATTAATCATTATAGTATAAAAAGTAGTTCAATGTGGATTGGCTGCGGAAATAATGTTATTGAAGTAGAAACAGATAATTATAGATATAATATTCAAGAATTAAAAAAGGTTCTACTTGCTAATAAAGGAAAAATTATGAGTGTGGTTTCTTATGTTGGTGATAGTAGAACAATGACTATCGAAAATTTAAAAGAAGTATACCAAACAGTTAAAGAAATTGATAAAAATATTTGGTTACATGTTGATGCTTGTCATGGATTTTCGCTTTCCTTTTCTGATAAATTAAAAAATAAAATAGTGGGGATTGAATTATTTGATAGTATTGCAACCGATCCTCATAAAGTATTAAATATTCCTTATTGTATTAGCGCTTTATTAATAAAAGATCCTCATAAATTTAAATTGATAACTTCAACATCTGATTTAATAATGCAAGAAGATTTTGCGTGGGGACAAGTAACACCTTTTATTGGGTCAAAATGTTGGATTTCCCTTAAAATTTGGTTTATGATGAAAAACATTGGAATTAAAAAAATAGGAAAAATAATTGAACAGAGATGTGAAATTGCTAATATATTAGCTCATAAAATTAATAATTCTAAGCATTTTATTTTAATTAATGAAGTAAATATTAATGCAGTAGTATTTATGTATGTTAAAGATAAAAATAATTTAAAAAAAGATATCAAAAAAATTAATTTATTAAATCAAAGAATTTATAGTAAAATGTTAGAAGAAGGAATATATTATCTTCATAGTTTTTCTTTACCTGATGATAGAGGTATAATGGAAAAAGGAGCAATATTAACACCATTAAGATTTATGTCTGGAAATCCTAATATTAAAGAAGAAGATCTTAATAATATATTAAATTACATAATTAAACTAGTAAAAGAGTTGGAAGATAATGAATAATATTTGTGTTAAATATATCAATATGATAAATGAAAAATTTTCATTTTGTAATCCGATTATAATTATTTATGGATCAAATATTTATACTGCGAATTCAAGTGATTTAGATGTATGCTTAATTATTAATAATAATTTTAAAAATCATACTAGTAATATTATTGATGAAACTATTCTTTTTCATCATGAAAATAATTTAAAACTAGATGATGAAGTTCCCTTTGAAAATAAATTAGTTTATTCTTATGAAGAAATAGATATAATGTTATCCAATAATCCATTTTATAATAATGGAATATATTATATTGATGACATAGTAAAAACTAAAACCTTTTTATTATCTAAACTAATGAAACAACGTTTATTATTAAATATATTAACTACAGATCATTTGATAATTAATGATAATAAAAATATAATTAATCGATATGAAAATAAAGCATGGGATATTATTTTAGATACTATTATTAATTTTTATTATCTAAATAATCCAAATGAAAATGAAATATTAAATTTATTATATAAAAATAAATATACTAATGCTGAAGGAGAAATGTATTTAGGTTATAAGACTAATAACATTCAAAAAGAACTTTATCTAAAAAATAAAATTGAAGAGCATTTAAAGAGAAGATATAATAGATAAATATTGCAAAAAGCTTAATAGTGTATTATATTAATACTGATTTTATATA
>JAQUFX010000055.1 GCA_028684435.1 Bacilli bacterium | reverse complement strand
AACATATTACCAAATAGTCCGAGAACACCATCAGATAAATATCCCTGATAAGCACTATTAATTAATAAATTTCCAAATGACATAATTGGTATATTGGCTCCTGCACCTACAAAATCACTAATATTATCATAAATATTAAAACATCCTAATATAGTACCTAAAACAACATAAATAGATGTTATATGTCCCGGTGTCAATTTAGTATTATCCATTATAATTTGAGCAATTAAACATAATAATCCACAAAATAAGAAAGAATATATTAGCGTCATAATCCCACCTCCAAATATACAGCATGTGTTAATGTAGGTATAGAATTTTTTTGATTTACTAAGAGCGTGCTATGAAGAGTTCCAGTTGCTAAATATAATATTTTTTTATATTTATTATTAGTTAATATTTTAGTTACTAAAGTTAGCGGTAATACTGCTGGTCCACTTGCACCTGAATATTCAATATTTTTATATAAAGTAGCTCCACCATCTAAATGATTATTAATTTTTATATTGTATTCTTTTTGAAGTACAGCTTTAAATATTTCACTACCAACTTTTCCTAAATCTCCAGTTAATATTAAGTCATAATCTTTAACTGTCGTTTTACTTTTATTTAAAAAAGTAATTAAAGTATCAACTGCACTAGGAGCCATTATTGCTCCCATATTATAAGCATCTTTTATTCCTGAATCAATGACCTTACCCAGAAGTCCACTTACAATTTTTATTTTTGATTCTTGATTACTAACTATGATACCAACTGCTGCTGTGGCTGTTTGAGAACTTCTAATTGGCTTAGGTGCACCATATTCAACTGGGAATCGAAATTGTTTTTCAGCAACTAAAGTATGAGAACTAATTATAAATAATCCCCTTTTTATATTCTTAGACATTATAAAGTTTGCTAAAGTTATTAACATTGATGCCGATGATGCACATGCACAATAATGCCCAATATAAGGTATTTTTAAATCTACTACTGACAATGCTGTAGCAGTGAGTTGATTGTTTAAATCACTTCCAATTATTAAATCAGGTTTTTCATTTTTAATTAAATTTTTAATTACTATTTTTTGCATTTTACTTTCAGCTTTTTCAGGTGTCTTTTCACCAAAATAATAATCATCGATAAAATAATCACATTTTTTTAAATTAGAATTTTTTTCTAAAGGTCCAGCAAGTGAATAATAATCATTTATAAAAACATTTTTAAACTTATGCATATAATATTGCCTTTAAAATTGCCATAACAAAAGCAAAAAATATTCCATATAGCAGTACACAACCAGCTAATTTAAAAACATTGCTTCCAACTCCTGTTATTAAACCATCTTTTTTATAATCCATAATCGCACTAGTTATTGAATGAGCAAAACCAGTTATTGGAATTAAAAGTCCACTTTTATATTTCTGAGCTAAATCATCCATAAAACCTAACGCTGTAAATAATGCTGCTAAAAATATATAAATAAGTAAAACCCATCCTATAGCTTCTGTGACAGTTATCGAAAATAAATTAACAAGTATCATTTTTATAATTTCAGCAATAACACCTAAAATTCCGCCGACTAAAAAAGCATTTAATGAATTAGATAATCTGTTTTCTTTAGGAGTTATTTCTTTAACTAATTTAAGATACTCTTTTTTATTCATAATATCACCTATTATATTATGACCTTTTTTAAGCAGCAATATACTCTTTTATTTTATGTTTAGATTTAGTTTCAATTCGGGAAACTTTTACTTGACTTATTCCTAAAATATTTGCTGTTTCAGTTTGAGTTAAATCTTGAAAATAACGATAATCAATGATTGTTTTTTCTAATGGATTTAATGTTTCAATTGAATCATTTATTAATATTTGATCATCTAAATTATTTTCAGTCCCAATATAATCTTTAATATGTAATTCACCATTAATTGTTTTATATTCATCATCTAAACTCAATATCTGACTAGTTAACATAATTACATCTGTAGCTAAAGATTCATCAATTTCTGTATATAAACATATCTCAGTTAGGGATGGATTTTTATTTAATTTTTGAATTAATTCACTTCTCGCAACTTCTAATTTTCTTAATATTTTTAAATAATATTTATTTAATTTAATATCTCTGCTTTTGCTTGTTAAATCATACATTTCTCCAAATATATATTTATAAGCAAAGGTCATAAAATTTGTCCCTTCTTCAAGTTTATATTTACGATGAGCTTTTATCAATCCTATACAACCTGCTTGAAATAAATCAGCAGTTTCTACATTATAAAATTTTTTAGCAATTTTATATATATACAATTCATATTGCTCAATTAAGTCTTGTTCTGTCACACTAAACCTCTAATAAAGAAAGGGCAGAAAGTTCATCTTTAACTATTTTAAATTCATCATTTAAGATTAAATTTGTATTACATATTAAACCTTCCCCATTATTAAGTTTAACGGCATCAACACCTTTTTTTAATGAGTCTTTACCATAATTATCAATAACTGTTACTGATCTTAGATTATAAACTATATATTTAATACCATTTTTTGATATTACCGGAATTAAATAATTATTTAAACTATTAACAGTATATTTGGTTAAATCTCCTTTTAATCTAACAAACAATACTCCTTTTCTATATTCCATATTTATTTTTAACATTTATCACACCTTCTAATTTAATATAGGTTACTATTATTATTTTTTAAACCATTTCGACATTAGTTCTATTTCTTTTCCTTATTATTATGAAAAAAGTAAGTATAATAATAAAAATAATAACTAAAATATTAAGATAATGATTATTTTTATCTCTTTTTATATTATTTACATCTTCATTAGTTATATTTAGATTTTTAATCTTAGTATCTTCTATATCATTTGTAATTGAATATTTAGGTTTATTATTAATTTCTTTTTTATTTTTATATTTTACATTACTAATAGTTACTTTTATTTTTTCTTCTTTAGGTATGTTTACTAATATATTTTTATTTAAACAATTATTATTTATTAAACATATTTTTACTTCTTGATTTCCATTTGTAAATAAATCTAGATTAGTTATATTTAATATATTAGCAGAAGAATATTTAACTATAGGATCGTTTATATTTACTATTTTATCATTTATTTCTATTTTATCTCTTTTATAATAAGTGTATGTCTTTTTATAATTTAATAAATCATGTTCAAAGTTTAGCAACGGTTCTTCTGAATATATATTACTATCTACTCTTTTTAAATTATAATATTTATATAAAACAACTTCTGTAATTGTGTCTTTATTAATGAAATTAAGTTTATGATTTTCTTTTAAATTACTTCTTAAGATATTATTATGAAAAGTTTGATAATTAATTAAATCATTTGTAAAACCAATATCGTATGATATTTCCTCTAAACCTGATGTTTCAAATCTTATTATTAAACTAAGGCTATTTAAAGGATAAAAAGCTCTCAAATCAATAATTAATTTTCCATTAGAAGGAATAATTTTGCGGTAATAAAAATTTTTATCATATATGTAATAAAATATTAATTCTTCTCCTGAATAGATAGATATATTTTTAATTGATGTTTGATTAGTAATAAAATTATTAATTTTTATGTATTTAACATTAATGTTTTCATCAATAAAATGTTCTGTAATTGGTCCATCTTCTGCCATTAAATAATCTTTATTACTTTTTTTTATATAATCATTTTTGTCAATTAATGGTAGAGAACTAGGATTCTTATTTAATAAATAATAGCCTTCTTCATTTCTTTCATAATTAAAATTTAAATATTTATAAGTTTCTTTTCTTTTTATCATATCTGATTCTTCATAATAATTATCACTATCTTTTTCTAATAAATAATAATCAGTATATAATATTTCCGCGTTACTATATATTGGCATTAATAATAACATTAAAAGTAATAATATTAATTGTTTCATTATTATACCTCCAAACTTAAATGTTATATTTTAATAATCTAATTCCTTGTTTAATTATTAATTATGTTTATAACCTTAAGCTTATTGTTAATAACTCACTTAAATTTGCACTTATAGTAAAATAAAACTTTAACTAGACAAATATGATAAAATATAATATAATAAAACATACCAAGAGAACTTGTATATTTTTTGAATTTTTAAGGAGGAATTTTTTTACATGAAAAATAATGAAACAGTGACTAC
>JAQUFX010000054.1 GCA_028684435.1 Bacilli bacterium | reverse complement strand
TTAAAAAAAGAATAATTTTTTACGTGACAACCTTTAAAAGTGTGCTATAATATAAACGTAATAAAAAACATGTCTTGTTAGCTCAGTTGGTAGAGCAACTGACTCTTAATCAGTGGGTCACAGGTTCGAATCCTGTACAGGACACCAATGAAATCAAAAGTTTGTAGAAATACAAACTTTTTTCTTTGTCCTAAAATACGTAATTTTTACGTAATAAATATCAATTATGTTGATTTTTGCCAAAAAATGCCAAAAGGTGGTATAATAATAAATAATTAACTTTTAATATTTTATTTAGGGGGAATATGTAATGAAAAAAACAAAAACTAATTATTTTATTCAGGATAAAGTTCTAATAGATTCTGATTATGATTTTTTTCGCCATAAGGACTTAGCAAAAACTATTGCTAATTTGATTAACAATGATAATTATAGTACGCCATATAATATTGCTCTTATTGGAAAATGGGGGGTAGGTAAATCATCATTATTAAAATTTATAGAACCTCAAATAAAAGAAAAATGCGTGCCTATCACAATAAACGGTTGGAAATATGAAAAAGAATCATTAAAAAGAGTTTACCTAAAAGCTATTTATGAAGAAATGCATAATTATGGTAGAAAATCTAAAAAAAGGATTTTAACTACTGATAGGGTTTTAGAATTTATTAGGAAACTTCAGTTAGAAAAAAAGGAGGATAAAAATAACTCTAAAACCAAATTTAAATCTTTTAAATTTTTGATTAACAACATGAAAGAACATTGGAAATTTATTTTTTTTATAGTTATAATTTCAATTTTATTCGCAATGATAACAAAAACTGTAAGTTTTGTTTCTAGCAAAGGAGATTTTAGTATTGTTTTTGGTAATGATTTTTTGTTTTATATTGCAAAATTTTTTGATTATTATTTTGATAATTTTACGTCCAATTTTTTCTTGCCCTTGTTTGTTGCACTTGTTATAAAATATATGGATGAGATAAAAACTAAAATAAAAACACCAGTAAACATTGAATATCCAATAGAAACTGCTGATGACTATGAAGTGTTTTTAAAAATAGAGATAGATGAATTATTGAAAAGAACGAAAAAAGAAAAAATAGTTGTAGTAATAGATGATTTAGATAGATTGTCTACATCAAAAATTGTTGAGGCTTTAGATACGTTAAAAATATTAATGGAAATTAATAAATGTATATTTATTGTTCCGTTTGATGATACACTAATTAAAAATGCATTAGAAAAAAAGGTGGTTTCACAAGTTGATAGTGAACATCAGACAATAAAAAGTGAGTTAATTTTAGATAAACTATTTCAATTTAAATTTTATTTACCACCATTAATACCTTCTGATAAAAAGGATTATACATTAGATATTATAAAAAAAGAAGCACCAGATTTTGTGAATTTATTTGAAATTGAAGGTAATAATTACTTTGAAGAAATAATAAAAAAAACAATTATATATGATGGGTTAGAAACACCTAGACAAATCAAAAAAATTATCAATGTGTTTGCAAGTAATCGTCTAATTATAAAAGAAAGATGTGAGTTTAAAAAAACAGAAAGCGGGCTAATTAGTAAAGACGGATTATTTTTATTAGGTAAGCTATCAGTTTTACAGGCTGATTTTAATGATTTCTATGATTCATTATTTGTTGAAAATTCTAATATAGATAAATTGTTAAACATTCATGAGAGTCCAGTTAAATTTGAAGAAATACCATATGAATTAAGATTCTTGTTTGAAAAAAGCAAAATAAATAGAGGTATTTCAAAAATTAAAAAGGAAAATGAAGGATTAATAAATTACCTTTATCAAACAAGAAGCATTGGCCATAAAAATATAAGCGCATATTTATATCTAAATCAAGATAAGTTTAGTGTCAAGTATGGTTCAGAATTTAATCAAAGAATAACAAGTGCAATTAAAAATACTAATATAACTACTGCTATAGAATTAATAAAAGAATCAAAAAATGATTTGAGCGAATTAATATATGAAATTTTAGAAGACACATCAAACGAGGATTTAAGTAATGCACTAATTTCAGTATATGGTATTGTTCAAATTGTTGAGAGCAATAATCAATCAAAACTTTCAAATTTAATATCTGATAGAACAAACGAAGCGTATCCTATGTTTAAAGGTTTTTCAGATTATAGTGCATTCTCAATAGATAATCTATTATATGTCAATTCTTCAGTTGACCAAAATAATAAAAAAGGCATTGTAAATTTTTTAGTTGATTTTATTGATAAAACTTTTACAAGTGATAAAGTGGATTTAGATACTTTAATTAATATAATTAACAATCTTATAGAAAAAGAAAATCAACTTGATAACAAGGTAAAAGAGCAACTAAAAAAATCAATTAATTATTCATTTTTTGATACTAATTTAATGGATATTAATTTTTTTGTTGAAAAAGTTAATTTATTTACTTCAAATCAATTTTTATATTATTTAGGAATGCCATTTTATAAGTTGTTATGTTCTACAATGGAAGAATTACAAGATGTGGATGAAAGATATATTAAATGGCTAAATTTATCGGTAGATAGTTTAATAAAATCAGACTTCTCAAAAGATGAAACATTAGAACCCCTATCAAATTTATATAATAAAGAATCAAACCTTAAATTTCTGAATGATTTAGTATTTAAAAATTGGAGTGATATAAATGAGTAATTTTATGAATAAGGCCTTTAATAATTTGGTACAAATTGAAAACATATCACAATACGATGAAGTAATTAAAATATTAGAAAAGTTTAGTTATGATATTACTGATGACAATTTTCATAGTTTGAATAGCAAATTAATACTATTGTATGAAAAAGGGTATAGTATAGACAAGATATTAAAGAACTATTCTATTAATGATTTTATCCTTATTGATGAAACTATAAAAAAAATAATTGATGATATTTTTGAAGATAAAAATGATAATTTGATTATTAATAATCAAATTAAATTTTCTGACAATCAAAGAACTTATCTTTATGAAACAATCGCTAACAAAATTAATGAAGAAAACTATCCTTATAATAGAATTTCTACAATATTTAAAATATTAATAATGTTTAATGGAAACCATACACTATTATTAGATATTTTAAACTTACATTTAAATGGTGAATTAATATGTAATGATAATATTCTTAATTGTTTTAATGAATTGATGCAAATAACATTAGAAATAGTTGATGATGATTTTATAAATTTATATATAAATAATTTAATTGAAAAATGTCTAACTAATTTTCCAATAAGCACACTTGAAACAATAGAAAAATATAAGAAACAAATATCAATAGAAAATATTGAAAAAATTGAGTCATACACTAAAATTATTATTAATGAAAATACATATAAGTATGTATTTAATATTTATAAAGAAAAAAGTAATACTATGTTAGAAAAGGAAAACACATCATTACAGTTAGAGAATTTTTTAATTAATAATATTGATTTATCGCCTAATTTAACTAAAACACTTGATTTGATAAAAGAAAAATTTAATAAGATAAACGATATAAAAATATTTATAAAAAAGTATTTGATAATTATTTTTAAAGATAATATAGTATTAGAGAGAAAATATCGTGAAATTACAACAAACTATTTTGCTAATGAGTCATCAGAAAACCAAAAATTAATAATATTGCAGCTTTTGAGTGAAGAAATATATAGTGAAGATATTCTTGATAAACTAGTTACATTATTCACTATGAATGAGTTCATTGATTTTAATAACATTATATCAGATATAATGTTAAAAGATTTTGGAAAATTTAATAATAACTGTAAAATAAATTTTTTAAATCTATTAATTAATCTTAAAAAAATAAGCGGTTTGATAGAATATTTAACATTTGTTTTCAGTGATTTATCGGATGAAGGTTTTATCTGTGAAATTTTAAATAGACTTGAAAATAGCAAGATTAAAGTATATGGCCAAAACAATTCTAAATTATGGGAAGTTTTAAATAACGCTAGTAATTCTACAAGCAGTGGAAGTTTATCGACAGACATTAACGATTGTATTGCAAGCCTAAGATTAAGAAAATCAAAGAAAAAAACTGTTGTTAAAGATGAGACTTTGGTAAGTTAATAAACATTGCTTAGAGTGTGTAAAAAATTCTGTGTAAATGACCTAACCATGATATTGGAAGCAATTTAATTTTTGCTTCTTTTTAATTAATTAAATAATAACATATAATATTAAATTTTCAAAGAACTAAATTCTACC
>JAQUFX010000053.1 GCA_028684435.1 Bacilli bacterium | reverse complement strand
TCATTTTTTTATTTAAGGAGTATTAAATGACTAGATTATTAAACAAATATCAATTAATTGAAAGAAGTATTTTAACTAAATATCGCAAAAGCATTTATTCTAAAGTAATTAAAGCAATTGAAGATTATGAATTAATAAATAAAAATGATATAATTATGGTATGTATTTCAGGTGGTAAAGATTCCTTTTTACTAGCGAAATGTTTAGAAGAAATATCTAAACATGGCGAAATTAAGTTTGATTTAAAATATGTCGTTATGAATCCGGGATATAAAGAATTTAATATTAATAAAATATTAGAAAATGCTAAAATATTAAATCTAGATATTGAAATATTTAATACTGATATTTTTGAAGTTGTAAATAAAACAAGAAAAAAAAGTCATTGTTATTTGTGTGCTCGAATGAGAAGAGGGCATTTATATAATAAAGCTAAAGAGTTAGGATGTAATAAAATAGCTTTAGGACATCATTTTAATGATGTAATTGAAACGACTTTATTATCTGTTTTTTATGCTGGTGAAGTAAAAACAATGTTACCTAAACTTCATAGTAATAATTATAGAGGAATTGATTTAATAAGACCTTTATATTTGGTTAAAGAAGATGAGATAATTTCATGGTCTAATTATAATAATTTAGATTTTATAAATTGTGCATGTTCTTTTACTGAAAATTTAAAATTTGATAGTAAAAGAGAAGAAATAAAAAAATTAATTAAAGATTTAAAAACAATTAATAAAGATATTGATAATAATATTTATAAAGCATTAGAAAATGTAAACTTAAATTGTATTGTCGGTGGACATAAGAATGGAAAACAAATTTCTTTTTTAGATGATTTTAACAAAAAGTAAATAAGGAAATATTGCAATTATTGACATATTTAGTTATACTAATTTAAGTAAAGGAAGATACTAATATGATAGTAGTAAAAATAAATGCTTTATGGTGTTCTGGTTGTTTGGTTATGAATAAAATATGGCAAAAAATAAATAAAGATTTTCCTAATTTGGATATTATAAATTTAGATTATGATTTTGATAATGATGAAGTTAAAAAATATGATATAGGGAATATACTTCCGGTTGTTATTTTTTTCAATGAGCAAAATAAAGAAATTCATAGAATAATAGGAGAAATATCATACGAAAAATTATATACATTTATAGAAGGGAATAATAAATGAAAAGTCTTAAATTGTTATTAATATCATTTTTTTTATTATTACCATTTAATGTTAGTGCTATAAATCAAGACTATGAAGATATTATTCATAATATTACTGGTGAAAAAGTAGAAGATAATAAAATTAATATCTATACTTTTGTTGGTGATGGATGTCCTCACTGTCACAAAGAAAAACAATTTTTAAAAGATATTGAAAAAAAATATGGTGAAAAAGTAAATATTTTTATTTATGAAGTTTGGTATAATGAAGATAATTTAAAAATTTTTGAGAAAGTAAAAAAAGAACTTAATAATTCTTCGACAGGAGTGCCTTTCACAGTTATAGGTAATAAGCATTATATTGGTTTTTCTGATAGTGTAAAATCTTTAATAAATAACGATATAATTGATTATGTTCAAATTAATAAAGAAAAAAATAATATGCATCTTCCCATATTAGGTGATGTGGATATTAAGAATATATCTATTCCAATTGTCACAATTGTTTTAGGATTTATTGATGGATTTAATCCTTGTGCTATGTGGATTCTATTATTTTTAATTGGAATGCTATTTAATATGCATAACCGTAAAAAAATGTGGATTTTAGGAATGACTTTCTTGTTTGTTTCGGGGCTTGTATATTTTATATCATTATTAGGAATTAGTATTGTATTAAGCTTAACAACAGTTTTATTGAAACATTTAATAGCATTAGTAGCAATATTTTTAGGGGGATTTAATTTATATAAATATTTTAAAACTAAAAATGATAGTGGTTGTGAAATTATTGATGATAAAAAAAGAAATAAAATGTTTATTAGAATTAAAAATATTATTAATAATAAATCTTTTTTCTTAGCAATTATAGCAATGATTTTACTTGCTGCATCTGTTAATATAATTGAACTAGCATGTTCTTTAGGTTTCCCAATGATTTTTGCTGAAATACTAGCTCTAAACAATATTGAAGGTTTTACTAGAATAGGGTATTTATTATTATATATTATAATATATATGATTGATGATATAGTTGTTTTTGTAATTGCCATGATAACATTAAATTTAATAGGTATTTCTACTAAGTATTCAAAATATTCCCATTTAATAGGTGGAATTATTATGATTATCATGGGGGTATTATTATTATTTCCATAATATTGATATTTAAGATAGGAGAAAGAAAATGATTTATTTAGATTATGCTGCCAATAGTCCGGTAGATAAGAAAGTTTTGGATATTTTTTATAAATATTCACTTGAATATAATGCTAATCCTAATTCTTCACATGATTTAGGGAAAAAAACCAAAAAGCAAATTGATATTTTAACAAAACAAATTGCTGCATATTTTAATGTTTTACCTGAAGAATTAATATATACTAGTGGTGCTAGTGAGTCAAATAATTTAGCTATTAAAGGAATATGTTCAAAATATAAAAATAAAGGAAAACATATTATTATTTCTCCTTTGGAGCATCCATCTATTATTGCACCTGTTAATGTTATGCAAGAAAATGGTTTTGAAGTAGATATTGTTCCTTTAGATAATGATGGTAAGATTGATCTTAAAAGTCTTAAATCATTAATTAAGGAAGACACTATATTAGTAAGTATATGTGCTGTTGATGGTGAAATTGGTTTAATAGAGCCGGTAAATAAAATAGCTGAAATGTTAAAAGAATATCCTAATTGTTATTTTCATATTGATGCATCACAAGCTGTAGGAAGAATAAAATTAGATTTTAACAATATTGATTTAGTATCAATTGCACCTCATAAATTTTATGGTTTAAATGGTTTTGGACTTCTTATTAAAAAGAAGAATGTCGAACTAAGCCCAATTATTAATGGGGGAAAAAGCACTACTATTTATAGAAGTGGTACCCCAGTAATTTCTCAAATAGCAGCCTTAGAAAAAGCAATTTATTTAACTAATAAAAACTATCAAAAACGATTAGATTATATAACAAAATTAAATTTATCTTTAAGAGAATTTTTCAAAAATTATAAAAATGTTATTATTAATAGTCCAATAAATGCAGTACCTCATATTTTAAATTTTAGTATTATTAATATCGATGCTGATAATCTTTTAAAAAAATTAAATAAAAATAGCGTTTATTTATCTACTAAATCAGCATGTTGTTCAGATAATAATACTCCATCTAATGCTGTGCTTTCCTTAACTAAAGATAATATAAGAGCAGCAAGCTCAGTTAGAATTAGTCTATCTCATTTAACGACTGAAAAAGAAATAAATGAATTTAAAAAGATATTTGCTAAGTGTTATAAAGATGTTATATAATTAAAAAACCCCATATGGGGTTTTATGATGTAATACTTTCAAGAGCTAATATTATCATTTTATCTAAAGTATATTGACGTTCTTCACTTGTTAAATCTTTATTTTCTTCAAATCTACTATCACTAATTGTTACTAAACAGGAAGCTTCTTCATTTAATAAATCTGCTATATGAAAAAGACCAAAAGCTTCCATTTCACTAGCAATAGGTTTAATACCTTCAGGAATATTATCTTTTAAATGATCAATATTATGATATACATCAAATACTTCAGAAGTATAAATTGTTCCAAAATGGATGGGGATATTTAATTCTTTACTTTTATTAAGAATTTTTTCATTTAATGAATTAGAGCTTTTAATTAATTTTTCATTACTTTTTTTTATGGCATAAGCAAAATTAGAATATGAATAAGCATTTTTACCTAGAACAATATCTGTTATTTTTACATCTTTTGTGAATGCTCCAGCTGAACCTATTCTAATGATTTTATTAACATTATAAAATTTATATAATTCATAAGCATATATTCCAACTGATGGGATACCCATACCGCTACCTATGACAGTTATTTTTTTTCCTTTATAAGTACCTGTATATCCTAACATATTTCTTACTTCATTAATTAGCATGGCATTATCTAAATATTTTTCCGCAATATATTTTGCTCTTAAAGGGTCTCCTGGTAGTAAGACTATATTAGCAATATTTTCTTTTTCTGTTACTATATGAATTGGTTTCAAGTTTAATCATCTCCTATATTAATTATAACAAATGTTATGATATAATTAAATTATAA
>JAQUFX010000052.1 GCA_028684435.1 Bacilli bacterium | reverse complement strand
GTATTATATGTGGTTTAGGAGGAGTATCTCCTGGTTTAAGTGGAAGCGTAATGTTAGTAATATTTGGTTTATATAATAAAACTATTGAATCAATTGGGACATTTTTTAAAAAACCAAAAGAAAAATTCTTATATTTATTTCCGATATTCTTAGGAATAGGTATTGGAATATTAATATTTGGAAAAATAGTATCGATACTTTTAGATCGCTATGAGATGATAACTAGATTAACTTTTTTGGGTTTTATTATTGGAACTATACCATTATTTTATCACAAAGTTAAATTAAAAAATTTTAATAACAAATATTATTTAATTATTATATCAGCTTTTTTAGCAGGATTATCTTTAATGATGTTAAATCTTAAATTTACTATTACAGATTCATTAGGATTATTTGGAAGTATTTTTATCGGATTAGTAATAGCAACATCGACTGTTATACCTGGTCTAGATAGTGCAGTATTGCTTTCATCAATGGGTTTATATGAAATTTATATTAATGCTATCGCTTCTATTAATTTGTATATATTAATACCAGCAGTTTTTGGATTAGGAATTGGAGTATTAATATTTTCGTCAATTATTAATTATTTAATTAAAAATAATTATACGATAACATATTCAATTATATTTGGTTTATTTTTATCTATTATACCAAGTGTCTTAAATTCAAGTGTTAAATTTGCATTTAATTTTACCACTTTAATTTCAATAATATTTTTTGTTTTTGGTTATTTGATATCTTTTAGATTAAGTAAAATTAGCATTGAAGAAAAATAAAAAACCGTTAAGGTTTTTTTAATTGTAAATTCCTTGTAACATTTTTGATACAGCTGTATATATATATGATATTTTATACCAAGTTGCAAAGTTTATTACTCCAGTAATTGGTAAATTAAATACTTTTTGGAATATACTAACTGAATTTTTAGTTGATGCATCATATATTCCATCAGCTGGAATTATTTTAGGTATTCCTGGATAACTTCCATTTATAATATTTAATTCATTTTGTATTTTTCGAACTGGCTCTCCACAAGAGCCTTCACCTAAATTATATCCCGGAAATGATAATGGTAAACCTTGAATGTTTTCTGCTGAATAAATATCTATTATATCAGAATAATAGTATTTTAATATCTGAGTAGCATTGTAACCTTGATCTCCTAATGTCTTACTCCCCCATTGAGATAGCCATCCTTTATTATTTACTTCAATACCATCATTATATTGAGCTAATAATGGCTGTACAACATTGGATTTTTTTATATATTGACTAAATATTTCATCTACTACTTCTGAAATTGATTTAAATGTAGTTCTTCCATGAGCATATTTTTGATCATAAGCTGTACTAGATGTAATTGTAAAAGCATAACCTTTAGCAGTGTACCATTCTGTATATATTCTGTTTAAAGTAAAGGATATTATTGCTATAACATTAGCTTTAATTGTTTCTTTAGGCCAAGTGCTATATACTTCTGAAGAAGCTACATTTTTTACATAATCAGGAAAACTCACAATATAATTTTTAGCTGAACTATTAGTAGGTATTCCATCATGAACAACAATATATTCAGGTATAATTACGTAAGGCAAAACTCTTTCGCCTAAATCCTCTTGTTTTTCAACATCATCGATTTTAGGGGGATAATTACCCCATAATACGTGAGGGGATATTTCGCTATAATTAATAGATAAATCACCTTCTATAGAGGTTAAATATACATTTTGAATTGATGTCTCACCATCAAAAATTTGAACTCCTTCAATGACTGAAGTTTTTAATCCTGGTTTACTAACTTTAATATTATATTCAGAATATGGTTTAACATCACTTTGAGGATCTAATGAAAATTTTTTACTGGGAGCATTAAGAGGTATTTCTCTTGTTTTTCCTGAACCATCTGTACTTTCAGTTAAATTTGTTTCACTTCCGGTTATCTCAATATTAGCGCCTTCTATTGGTAAGGCTTTATTATCTGCATAAACTTGTATTATTAAAAATCCTGTCGGCATTTAAAATCAAATCCTTTCTTTTAATTCTAAAATAATATATGCAAATATACTGGTTATATTAACCATACTTACGAAATATAATATACTATATTAGGCAATAAAAGGAGGAAATTTTTCATGAGAATAAATCCAATATTAAAAATCGGGAGCCAAGGTGTTGAAGTAGTTGATTTACAGCAAAAATTAATTAAAATTAATTATTTAAAAGGTGAAGCTGATGGATATTTTGGTAAAAATACTGAAAGAGCAGTTTTAAATTTTCAAGCAGACAATACTTTAAAAGTAGATGGTATTGTCGGAGATGACACCTGGAATGTAATTAATAAGAAATTAAATATATCAGGAATTGATAATCCGCAAACAATTAAACAAGGTGATCAAAATGAAGATGTTATCGATTTAAAAAATAAATTAAAAAGCCTAGAATATTTTAGTGATGAAATAAATAATAATTTTGATATAAAAACTACTGAAAGTGTAAAAAAATTTCAAGCAGATAATGATTTAAAAGCAAATGGTATAGTAGGGACTAATACTTGGGAAGTATTAAATATCGAATTAGAAAAAATTTTACCTATTATAATAAATCCATTATTTGAAGGGACAAAAGGAGATAAAGTAACTTTATTACAAGAATATTTAAATTTATTAGGATATTATGATTTTAAAATAGATGGAAATTTCAATTCAAATACTACTAAAGCTGTAAAATTATTTCAACAAGAAAAAAAAATAAATGATACTGGTATTGTAAATCAAGAAACATGGGAATTAATCGAACAAAAAGTATTTGATTTAAATAAATTTATAAGATTAGAAAATCTTAAGGAAGGGTCTACTGGTTTTAATGTAATAACATTACAAGAAAAATTAAGATTGGTAAAATCATATTTTGGTAGTATTACAGGCAGCTTTGGTCCTGAAACTACTGAAGCAGTTAAATCATTTCAAGCTCAAAATAATTTGCCAGTGACAGGAATAGTAGATACTAATACTTGGGAATCATTATTAAGTAAAACAAGTGATTCTTTTGTAGCTAATACAATAGTAGCTTCCGTTATGAAAACATTGGCTTCAAATGATTTTAAAACATCAAGTGTATTATCTCGACCAACTTTAAGATTAGGAGATAATGGCCAAGATGTAAAAGATTTACAACAAATACTAACGGAATTAATGTATTATCAAGGTCCAATAGATGGCGTTTTTGGTTCGTCAACAAATGTAGCTGTAAGAAAATTTCAAACAAACAATAGACTTGCAGCTGACGGAATAGTAGGAAGAAGTACATGGAGTGCATTAGTATATTTATATTCACCTTTAGCGGCATGTGGTGATAGTAGTGCAGATATTGATTTTATAGGTGTAGTTATAGATTCAGCCCATGGAGGAAGTGATCCGGGAGCAGTTAGCTCAAAAATGCTTGAAAAAGATAAAAGCTTACAAATATCTAAATATATGGCTAATAGATTTAAAGAGTTAGGCGTGCCTTATTATATGACTAGGGAAAATGATGAAACTTTAACTAATGCCGAAAGAATAAATAGAATAAAACAACCTTTTGGAGATATTAAAAATGCTATAGTGGTTTCAAACCATATTAATTCAGGAGGAGGAGAAGGTGCTGAAGTCATATATGCTTTAAGAAACACACCAGAATTAGCAAAAAAAATTATATCTAATATTGGTATTGCTGGTCAAAAAACAAGAACAGTTTATCAAAAGTCTTCACTTGTAGATTCTAGCCAAGATTATTATTATATAATGAGAGATACAAATAATCTGCAAGTTGTAATAATTGAATATGGATTTATTGATAATCCAAATGATTTAGAAAGACTACAAAAATATTGGGATGATTATGCCGAAGCTGCTGTTAAAGCGATAACAGAATATATGGGCTTTACTTATAAAAGCCCTTCATTAGAAGGCTTATATACTGTAACATTTGGAGACACATTATATTCTATAGCAAGGATGTTTAATACTACTGTTGAAGTTATAAAATCCGCGAATAATTTAACTAGTAATATATTATCGATTGGTCAGAAATTAATTATACCAGAATTAAATCAAGGTATTCCCGAAGAAGGAGGAATTTATACTGTTAAGGCAGGAGATACATTATATTCAATAGCAAGTAAATTTAATACAACCGTAGCTTCAATAAAAACCGCAAATAATTTAACTAGTAATATATTATCAATAGGGCAGGAATTGATAATTCCTAGTTTAGAAACAGATATATCAGAGGGAAGAAGCACATATATAGTTAAAGCAGGAGACACACTATGGAGTATAGCAAATACAAATAAAATGACAGTTGATGAATTAAAAAAAACAAATAATTTACAAAGTAATTTATTAACAGTAGGTCAAAAATTAATTGTTACACTTATTAGGCAAGAAAATTATGAAATATATACAGTGAAAAGTGGAGATAGTATATGGTCAATAGCCAATAATTAT
>JAQUFX010000021.1 GCA_028684435.1 Bacilli bacterium | reverse complement strand
GGATGATGATTTTTATCATTAGGTTCCCAAATAGGTGCGTTTCGGCAAATACCAGTTACTTCTCCTGTATCAGAACAAGTAATCGAAGTTATTGTATTGGGGTTAGTAGTTTTAGCAATAACCCTGCCTATTTGAGCAAAAGCAACTCTTACTGAATTTTCGATTCCTGTATTAGGTACGCCACTTGCAGCAATACCTGCTTCTGAATCTACAGTTAAATAGATGGCTTCTTCATCAAGGATATTTAAATTTTTAAAATATTGCTGACCAGAAAAATTTTTAATAAATAAATCAAAAGCCACATAACCTTCTTGTTCTTTAACTCCAGAATTATTGACTCTACTAGCTAGTAATCTAAAACCTCCTGGAGTTGAAGTTAAGCTAGCTTTTTCATAAAATATCAACCTCGAAGATACTTTACTCACTTCACCTATACTCGACATAGGTATTAAACCTTTCCCTCCCCAAGAATTAGTATTTCCAGGATAAGTCTTATCATGATTAGCCTCTGATATTATAACTTCATCAGACCAAGTTTTTCCATCAAGCGAAATTAATAAACTTTCTGTTGTGGCAATTTCTATATCAAAACTAGAAATGTTTACAGTGCGCAATCCAATATACCATGCATATGTCGCTACTGAAATTATCAATGTTGTTAAGCCAAAAATAATTGCAATATTTCTAATTTTAGAATTATTTAATTTAATTAATTTAATCATTACAACCTCTTTATCTTATTTATATGTTATCATAATCGAAATTGACGGTCAATAAAACTTTATCTGAAACCGCCGCCTCCACCGCCTCCGCCGAAGGAACCACCGCCGCCTCCACCAGATGAGAATCCCCCGCCACCTGATGAGTAACTATTAGCTCTACTTGAATAAGCACTTTGCATACTATTAGTTGAGAAAGTATTAATAAATATTATATCGTTATAATTTATATCAGTAATTAAATCCGGATATAATTTCTTAAATTCAGAAGCTACTTTTTCAGCTATGCCAAATATTTGAGCATACTGTAAATAATATTCCCACAAATGGACTTCAATTGCTGATTTATCTTCCATGGAAGCAAAATCTTTGAAAAAAATTTTAAGACCAGCTAATTTTTTAGCTTCTTCATATATTTCATTTGTTTCTAAATAATTAGTAAACATTTTCTTTTCTTCAATAATTAAATTATTAGAAATACAAATGTTTATTTGTTCATTAATTACTTTATCAAACCAATCTAAAATTGATTTAAAGTTATCTTTACAATATTTTTCAAATTCTTTTGATTCTAGTATTCCATCTTTACTTGCCGAGTACATATAATTATAAATTTCAGATTCTAAGCCTTTATTTGTTAAAGGATAATCATCAAATATTATACACGTTTCTTCTTTAGATTTAAATAATGTTTTATTCTCTCTTTTTTGAATAGATATATACCCTTTTTTTATCCAGCTTAATAATACTGCTCCTAAAAAATCCGAATCTTTTTTATTTAATTTATAATTCGAAGCTATAAAAAAGGCATAATAAATATTTTTATTACAAGGTATATCTCTATAATAACTTAAATCATGATCAAACTTTCCTTTTGATATATTTTTTTTAATTATTTTTCTTTTAATCGTACTATGACGTGCTAATTTTACAGCCTTATAAATAATTAAAAATATTATCAAAGGTACTAAAATGCTAACTATTTCATCTATTATATTTGATTTATTTTCATCATATTTAATAGCTCCAGTTTCTGCCATATCAAAATAATAACTAAAATCTTGATCTATTTTATTGGTTGTGTTAAACATCCCTTTAGGTAATTTTATTAGAATAGTCATATATTCACTAGACGATAACTTACCATCACTATTCATCTCAATATTACCATCATATACATAAGCTGTCCCTCCATAATTGCCATAACCCCAAACAGCTATATCATCGCTAAATTTAATATTTGATCTTATAATAATATTTACTTCATTAGGAGGTAAAGATAAATCATAAGGTATAAGCGTCCAGTAAATCATTTGACTATCAATCAAGTCAGCAACAAAATTAGTTATTTGATATTTTAATGTATAAATTCTATTACCATATTCACTAATTCCCCAACATAGCTCATTGCCATTATTTATATAATTAATTCCATTTCTATAAGACTTATCAGAAAAAGAACCATTAACATTCCAATTTGATATAAATTTATATAAATTATTTTTTTCATCAGTAACGGTAAAATTTTTTATTTCTGATTTACCTAAATTATAATAAGGCTTATATCCTTCTGTCCCATTGCTTATATTAGCATCCCAAATTTCTGTAATATTAGCATTTCCTTCATTATCAATATAAATATCCATCTCAATACTATTAATTGAATCAGCATCTACATTAATAATAAAACTGAAAATTAAAAAAATACTCAAAACAAATTTTTTCATATTACCATCCTTATATTTATATTATCATATTCAATAAAAAAAAGAATCAAAGACTCTTTTAAAATCAATCTAATAATCTTTTTGCTTTTGCTTTTTTTGTACTTTTTGTACTTTTTGTGTTTTTTGTACTTGTTTTAAATTAGCTTTTTTTAAAGTTAACTCAGATTTTCGTTCTGCACTTGTTTGATTTTTTATTTCTTCGGCAACTTCTCTACGTTTAATTGATGCATCTTTAATATATGTTTGAATTTCTTTTACAGATTGATTTACTAAATCCTCTACTTTTAAATCAGAATTTATTTCTAATGCTTTAGATATTAATAACATTTTACCATTACTTATATTATAAGAAGTTGCTGATGCTTTTATATCTTCAGTTACACCCTTTACTGTAAGTATAGCATTATATGATTTAGCTTGAATATGAGATGCGATTTTTTCTTTAAGTTTGTTTTCTAATTTTAGTCTTTTGTCTTCACTCTTATTAATTACATTAAGTTCGATTGTTTTATCAAATTTTCCAATTTCAATCGTTTCATCAATTATAGTTTTAGTTACTTCTTCTAATGATTTACCAACTAAATTTAAATCAGAAATTAAAATATCAGCATCTTCATTAAGTGGATTAACTTCACGTACTACTTCTTTATAATCTATAGCCAGTTCAACTTCGGGATTAATTTTTAATATAACATAACTATAATCCTTTTTAATAATATTGTTAAAAAATAAAAATCCTACTATAATCAAACCTATAGCTACTAATGAAATAATTAATGTTTTTTTCATAAATCCTCCAATATTTTATTATTACTTTTTAAAATAAATATAATATTTATTTTAAAACTTTACATGCACTGTTTCTTTTTCTGCTTCTTGAGCTTCAAAAAATTCTCTTGCTTCAAATTTAAACAAATTAGCAACTACATTAACAGGAAAAGTTTCTATTTTAGCATTAAATTTCATAACAATATCATTATAAAATTGTCTTGCATAAGCAATTTTATCTTCAGTATCTTTCAAATCACTTTGTAATTTAAGAAAACTAGTATCTGCTTTTAATTCTGGATAATTTTCTGATAAAGCAAACAATTTACTTATTAAATTAGATAATTCACCATTTGCTTTCATTTTTGCTTCTAGGGTACCTGCAGCTAAATAGGAATTTCTAGCTTCAATTACTTTTTGTAAAGTTTCTTTTTCATGTTTTGCATAACCTTTTACCGTTTCTACTAAATTAGGAATTAAATCAGATCTTCTTTTTAATTGAACATCAATTTGGGACCACTGATTTTTCACCTTTTGTCTTAAAATAACTAAACTATTATATATACAAATTACATATATAATTAATATTCCTATTAATGCAATTATTATATATAGCCACTCCATAAAACCACTCTCTTTCTTATGCTATTATATTATCATAAGAAGTTTTATAAAACAAATATTTTATATAAAAATATAATTAATAACATCTTTATTTTTAAATTCTATTTTTAAATTATAAATCCCTTTGCCAATTCCTTTAAATATAATAGTATCTTTATCATAATTATCTTCATATTTATAATTTATATCAATTACTTCTTCTTCAAAATAATTTTTAAAACTAATTACTTTAAAACTAATATTTCCTATTATCTTTGTTGTTTTATTTTTCGGAATAATATAATCATTATTATTATAATTTTCATATTTTAATTTGTAAAACTCATTTGGATTCATTGTTACATAAGTTTGACCTTTAATTATATCTGGATTAGCTAATATTAATGATAAATTATTGTTTTCTATCTTTTCTTCTCTAAATATTTGTTCTTGATATCTTAATACCGTAGGATCACCACTTATTTTGTTAACAAGTTCTTTTTTTTCATTATATGTAGTTATTAATGGATTTATATTACTTATATAAAAATTATTTCCATCTTGATAATATTCTATTTTTAATTTATCTCCGATATTAAATATATTAGAATATATAGATAAATGTTCAGTTAATTTATCTTTAGAATTTTCATCTATATTTGTTATCACTTCTTTTCCAGATCTTCTTTCTATAACAGTAACATTTGCATTATAAATGATTAAAGCTTGTGAATCTTTTTTAATAGCAGATAACCCATAAATAAGACTTATTATTAAAATTGCGAGTAGTAATAAAATTTTTTTTACTTTTATATTTACTTTCATTTTTTACTCCTATAATTTTTCAATGACATCTATTATTAAAGGCACCATTTGTTTTTTACGAGATACAACTCCTTCAAATAAATATCCTTCCGTTAATTCATTAATATTATAAGCTTCTTCTAAATATTTTCTACCGCTTTCATTAAAGATAATATATGAATTATTATTTAATATATCGGTAATAAAAAGACATACAACTTTATAATTATTACTGGTACTTATTTTATTTAATTCATTAATATACTCTTTTATTTTAAACTTATATTCGTCAAATGATGTTGTAAATACTTGGGCTACACCTACTTTGTTATCTCCAGCCATATAAGTTTTAAAATCTTTATTTATGATATCTTGAATGCTCATGCCTTTTATACTTACACCACTTTTTAATAATTCTAAACCATATTTATTGATTTCAATTTTAGCTATTTTAGCTAATTGTTCAATTGCTAATTTATCATGCATTGTTGTAGTAGGGCTTGCCAATAATAAAGTATCAGATATAATTCCGCTTAACATGATCCCAGCTATATTTTTAGGTATTTTTAAGCTTTGTTCCATAAATAAATAATAAATTACCGTATTAACAGAACCAACAGTCATATTTCTAAAATTAATTGGCCCAGATGTAGATATATTACCAATATTATGATGATCAACTATTTCTAGTATATTAGCTTCATTTAAACCATCAACACTTTGATTTGATTCATTATGATCAACTAATATTAAATTCTTTCTCTTAAATTCATGAGTATCTATTACTCTAAGCATGCCTTCACAAATACCTTTACTATTAATGATAGGATAATTAGTATGTTTATATTTATTACTTATTTCAATAAAGTCAGTTAAATAATCATTAGGCTCAAAACAGATTGCTGAAGTTGCTCTTTGAATAGTTTTAATAGGATTAGATAAACTAATTATTTTAGTTACTTTAAAGGTATCAAAAGGAGTAATAATTATATTAACTTTATTCTCTTTAGCAAGACGCTCTTCTTCTTCAGTTAATTGTTTATTATTAATTAATATAATAAGTTTGACTTTACTTTTTAAAGCATGATTAAGAATTAAATTTCGATTACATCCGATAATAATTGACTCATTACTTAGTTTAATTGTATTAACTAACATTCTATAAGGAATACTTATTGTTATCGCTTTACCAATTATATCTTCATCAAATTTATATACTTTAGATGCACTTAAAGTACTAGCAATATTATCAAAACTAGTATTTATTTCATTTGAGGAACTAACAATTAATTCTTTAGCAATTTCTTTTAAAGAAACATACCCTAAAAAATATTTCTTATCATCAACAATCGGAATACCAGTTATTTCTTTTTCACTTATATAATTATAAGTATTAAAAATAGATTCATCTTCATTAATATAAAAATTCTTTTTGTACTTAACATCGTTTAATTGAACTTTAACATCATTTAAATATTTAGGAACCGGCATATTAAATTTATTTAAAACAAATAAAGTTTCAGAATTTATTTCACTTAAAATCCTAGGTTCTGTATTTAAACCCATTTGATTTTTTAAATAACTTAATGCAATTGCTCCACATACCGAATCAGTGTCAGGCTTTTTATGTCCGATTACAAATATTTTTTCCATATTTTTATGCATCCTTATCTTAATAAATTATACACTAAAAATTTAATAATTTAAAGTTATTATAAATATTTATGTTATAATTTTTATAGTTGAGGTGTATTAATGAAGAAAAAATTAAAAATTAAAAAACAAGCTAAAAAGAAATTAATAATATTTATTCTAATTATCATTATATCAGTAGGAGGATTTAAATTATTTAATGATTATTTATATCGACAAACTTATGAATATAAACTACTTCAAATAAATTATTCTTTAAATGAAATTAAAATTATTGAAGAAGAATTTAATGATAAACAAATTGATACTTTATTAACTAAAGAATATAATCCTAATTTAACTAAAATAATTAGTGATAAATACTTTATTTATAATAATTTGAATCGTTATTTAAATTATTATAATGAAAATAAAGATATTGATTTAAATAAAGTAATATCTTTAATAAATGTAAATCGAGATAACGCTTTTTATGAGAAACCAATAAAAACAAATTATAAAGATGAAAAATTAATGCTAGTAAATAAATATTATTACTTAGATAAAGATTATGAACCAGAAAATATCATTACTACAACAGGTACTTATTCATATGCTAATAATTCTTTAAATGAAGAAACATATAATGCTTATCAAGAGTTATATAATGCTGCTAAAATAGATGGTCATACTATTTTAATAGTATCATCATATCGAAATTTTGAGTATCAAGAAGAATTATGGAATGAAAGAAAAGAACTATATGGAACAAGAAAAGCTGATGAATATGCTGCAAGAGCTGGACACTCTGAACATCAAACTGGCTATGCCGTTGATGTAGCTGACTTTTATGATGTTAATGACAAATTTGGTGATACTGAAAGTTATATATGGATGAAAGAAAATGCTCATAAATATGGATTTATTTTAAGATATCCTAAAGATAAGGAAGATATTACTGGATATTCATATGAACCATGGCATTATCGGTATGTAGGTAAAGAAATAGCAAATAAAATATATCAAGAAAATATTACTTTTGATGAATATTATGCTTATTATTTAGATAAAGAGGTAAACTAATATTACCTTTTTTAAATATACAATAAAGGGAAAAAATGATACTATATTTTTTATAAAGGAGAATTTATCATGTTTAAACTAGTTTCAAAATATCAACCAGCTGGTGATCAACCAGAAACAATTAAAAGATTAGTTGATGGTATTAATAATAATGAAAAACATCAAGTTTTACTTGGTGCAACAGGTACCGGTAAAACTTTTATAATTGCTAATGTAATTGAAAAAGTACAAAAACCAACTTTAGTTTTAGCACATAATAAAACTTTAGCAGGTCAATTATATTCTGAGTTTAAAGAATTATTTCCTGAAAATAAAGTGGAATATTTTATTTCTTATTATGATTATTATCAACCTGAAGCATATGTTCCTTCATCAGATACTTATATAGAAAAAGATGCTAGTATAAATGACGAAATAGATGAACTAAGACATGGAGCAACAAGTGCTTTAATAAATAATAAAGATGTTATTGTAGTAGCTTCTGTTTCATGCATATATGGTATTGGTGAACCAGAAGAATATAAAAAGGGAATGTTAATATTATCAGTAGGAGATAAAATAAAAAGAAATGATATTATTGAAAAATTAGTTGCTATGACATACGAAAGAAATCAACTAGACTTTCACCGAGGAACTTTTAGAGTTAATGGTGATGTTATTGATATCGTCCCTGTGAACGGAAGAAAAAATGGTATTAGAGTTGAATTATTTGGCAATATTGTTGACCGAATTAGTGAGTTTGATGTTTTAACTGGAACTATATTACAACAAATTAAAAATATAAGCATCTATCCAGCTAGTCACTTTGTAACTAGTGATGCAAAATTAAAAGAAGCTATCAAAAGAATTGAAAAAGAAGCCGAAGAAAGATTAAAAGATTTAAAAAATAATAATAAATTAATTGAAGAACAAAGATTAAAAGAGAGAATTAAATATGATATTGAAATGCTGAAAGAAACTGGCTTTTGCAATGGGATTGAAAACTACGCCAGACATTTAGCTTTAAAAGATACTGGCGAAACACCAAGTACATTAATTGATTTTTTTGGTGATGATTTTTTATTAGTAGTTGATGAATCACATGTAACCTTGCCTCAAGTTAGAGCTATGTATAATGGGGATAGATCTAGAAAACAAACTTTAGTCGATTATGGATTTAGATTACCTAGTGCTCTTGATAATCGTCCCTTAAAATTTGATGAATTTAATAATAAAATAAATCAAGCTATATATGTATCAGCAACTCCTGGTGATTATGAACTTGAACTAATTAATAACAACGTTGTTGAAAGCATAATAAGACCTACAGGATTAATTGATCCGACTATTGAAGTTAGAAAAACTAATGGTCAAATTGATGATTTAATACATGAAATAAATATTAGATCAAAAAAGAATGAAAGAGTTCTAGTTACTACTTTAACTATTAGAATGGCTGAAGAACTTACTAATTATTTAAAACAGTTAAATATGAAAGTAGCCTACCTTCATAGCGAAGTTAAGACCTTTGAAAGACTAAAAATAATTAGAGATTTAAGAATGGGAAAATATGATGTTATAGTCGGAATTAATCTTTTAAGAGAAGGTTTAGATATTCCAGAAGTTAGTTTAATCGCAATACTTGATGCTGATAAACAAGGTTTTTTAAGAAGCGAACGAAGTTTAATTCAAACCATCGGAAGAGCAGCACGTAACGAAAATGGTCATGTTATTATGTACGCCGATAAAATAAGTGCTGCTATGGATAAAGCCATAAAGGAAACAAATCGAAGAAGAGATATCCAAATAAAGTATAATAAAGAACATAATATAGTTCCTAAAACTATAATCAAAGAAATTAGAGATTTAATATCAAATGAAGTTAAAGAAAATACTTTAGAAGAAATATCTGTTAAAGATAAAAAAGAAATAATATTAAAAATCGAAAGAGAAATGAGACAAGCTGCTAAAGAACTTGACTTTGAAAAAGCTATGCAATTACGAGATATATTATTTGAAATAAAGACTAAATAAAGAAGCGAAAATTTGCTTCTTTATTTATGATAAACTATTTTTTTATATAATTCCATAATTATTAATAAAGGAAGAGAAATAACAAATATTCCGAAAATATGCCATAATGGTATATTAGTTATTTGTAAAAATTGAGCCAAAATATTTACTTTTAAAACAATAATATGTAAAATAATTGAGCCTATTATAGAAAAAATTAAAAATTTGTTATTAAGTGGCATTGAAAATGTACTTCTTTTTTCACTTCGACAATTAAAGACATGGATATTTTGGATAAAGACCATTAAGGTAACTATATATGTTCTAGCTAAAGTTATATCAACATTATTTTTCATTAGAAATGCCCAAAAACCAAATACAACTAATCCAATTGATAAGCTTGAAACCAATAATTCAAAAAATAAATCTTTATTAAAAATGGTGTTTTCAGGACTACTTACTTTTTCTTCTAATACTCCATCTTCATGTTCTTCAAATGATAATGCTATATCTTGAAGACCATCAGTTACAACATTTAACCATAATATCTGAATTGCTATTAATGGTATTGGCAAATTAGCTAGTATTGCTAAGATAAAAAAAAGTACTTCAGCTGCTCCGCAAGATAATAATAAATAGACTATTTTTCTAATATTACTATAAGCAATTCTTCCTTGCTTAATACCTTCAACAATTGATTTAAAATTATCATCTAAAATAATCATATCGGCAGTATCTTTTGCAACATCTGTTCCACTTCCCATAGCAATACCTATATTAGCTGCTTTGATAGCTGGGGCATCATTAACTCCATCTCCAGTTACTGCAATGTATTCATTTTGTCTTTTAAAAGATTCAACAATGGCTAATTTATTTAACGGAGTTACTCTAGCAAAGACCGTTTTATCTTTTATAAACTTATCAAATTCTACTTCTCCTAATTGTAAATATTTTTCTAATTCTTCATTGGTAGTAATATTTTTTTCACTTTTAATTAATCCTAATTCTTTACCAATATTAGTTGCCGTCAAAGGATGGTCACCGGTTATCATAATTACTTTAATTCCAGCCTTTTTACATTTTTTAATAGATGGTTTAGCTTCTTTTCTAATTGGATCTATAAAACCAACAAAGCCAAGAAATATCAAATTATTAAGATCTTTTTCGGTATATTCTTTTTTTAATTTTATTTCCTTTTTAGCTAAAGCTATCACACGATAGCCATTCTTAGCTAATTTTTCATTTTGATTAATCAAAGATTTTTTATCGATTATAATTACTTCACCATTAATCATCATTTTATCGCAAAAAGATAATATTTTTTCCGTTGATCCTTTGACAGTACAATATTTTTTATTATTATCTTCATAAAAAGCTGCTGAATATTGATTTTCTGATTCATAAGGTATTTCTGATATTAAATTAATTTCTTTAGATACTCTAGCTTTTAATCCTAAAACTAAAAATGCTACATCGATGGTATCACCAAAGTACATAAATTCATTTTTTTCTTTTTTTAAGACCGCTTCATTATTAATAATTCCTTGGAAGATTATATCTTTTACTTCTTTTTCTTTTAGTGCTGGATAATTAATTTTGCCTATATCATTATAACCACTTCCAGTAATATTAAATTCTTCTTTGGAAGGTAATACTATTTTTTTAGCCGTTTGTTCATTTAAAGTTAAAGTTCCTGTTTTATCACTGGCAATTACTGTGCAGCTCCCTAAAGCTTCAACAGAATTTAATTTTTTAACAATAACATTGTTTTTAGCCATTCTATTTGAAGAAACAGTTAAAGCCATAGTTAAAGCTAAAGGAAGTCCTTCTGGCATTGCAGAAACTGATAGAGCTATAACAAAAATAAATATTTCTTTTCCTGGAGCGTTATTATAACATAATAATATAGTTAAAATTATTGCAATAATTAATATTAATAATGATATTTGTTTTGATAATTTATTTACTCTTATCGAAAGTGGAGATGGAGCATCTTCCATATTTGATACTGTATCTGCTATTTTTCCAATTGCTGTATCACTTCCGGTTTTAATTACTACAGCTTTAGCTCTCCCTCTTATTATAACTGTCCCCGCATAAGCGATATTACTTGCTTCGACTTTTTTATTACTATTTTTTATTACGCCAACACTTTCACCAGTTAAAACAGATTCATCGATAGTTAAATTATTTGTATCAATAATTCTTAAATCAGCTCCTACTTTATTACCTGATTCAAGTAAAACAATATCACCAATAACTAAATCTGTCGAGTATATCATCTGTTCTTTATTATCTCTAATTACTTTATTTTCATATTTAATTAAGTCAGCAAGAGCATCACTTGTTTTTAATGCTTTCCATTCTTGGATTGCCCCCATTAAGACATCTATTAAAATAATGATTAAAATTGCTATACTTTCAATATAATCTTTACTAATAAGAGAAAATAATCCCGCGATAATTAAAATTATTAAAATTGGATTTTTTATTTCATTTAAAATAATTTTAAAAAAATTACGTTTTTTATTTTTAGCTAGTTCATTTTTGCCATATATTTTTAATCTATTTTGAGCTTCAACCGAAGAAAGACCATTATGACTAGTATTAAAATATTTTAAGACTTCATTTATATTTTGATCAGAAAATGTTTTCATATCGTTAACCTCTTGTCTAATTTAATATAATAAGTATAACATTTTTTTCCATTAAAAAATGCTAAATTATAGCACCTTTCTATTTATTAATCTCGACCACTTACAATAGAAATTAATCTTAGGAGTTCTAAAGCACTTGCTAGCACCCCAGCAACATAAGTATATGCGGCTGCTTTTAACATTTTATTTACACCTGACAAATCTTCTGAAGAAGCAAAATTATATTTCATTATTTCTTCTTTAGCTCTCGCACTAGCATTAAACTCAACTGGTAATGTTATAACTTGAAATATAAAACCAAGTCCTACTAATAATATACCAAGCCAAATAAGATCTAACATTTGAAATATAAATCCAATTAATAAGACGATATAAGCAAATTTAGTCCCTAAACTAACTATAGGAAAAATAAAGCTCCTAATTTTCATATATAAATATCCATCTTTATCTTGCAAAGCATGTCCTGTTTCATGAGCTGCTATTGCTAAAGCTGCAATACTAGTTCCATTATATACATCATCAGATAATCTAACGGTTTTTCTTTTCGGATCATAATGATCGCTCATTGTTCCATCAGTAATTACGACATACATATTTTTTAAACCGTTATTATCTAGCATCCTGCGAGCTATATCATAACCTGTTATTCTTTGGCTATTTTCTATTTTTTTATATTTTCCATATGAAGAACTTACAAATAACTGCGCTGCTAAGGGAATTAATAAAATTAAAATAAAATATATTATACTATTCATATTATTTACCTACCTCTTTATATATTGTACCTTCTTTGGTATCGATTAACAAGATACCTTTTTCTAATAATTCATTTCTTATCGAATCAGCTAGTTCAAAATCTTTTTGATTTTTAGCTTTACCTCTTGACTTAATAAGAGCCATTATATTATCATGATCTTTACTTAATTCTTCTTTTTTTAATAAATCTAAACTTAACACTTTATCAAAATCCTGTATTAATTCTAATTTAGTAAAACCATTAACCATATCATTTTTTAATAAATCATAAATTACTGTTATGGCATTAGCAACATTTAAATCATCTTCTAAACAATTAATAAATTTACCGATATAGAAGTTAAAAGCTGATTCATCTAAATCACCTTCTTTTTTAATTAAAGATATTTTGTTTATTAATTTTTTATAAGCTTGCTCAGCACTATTTAACGAAGTAAAACTAAATATTAATTGACTGCGATAATGACTATTTAAGCACATATATCTAAATGCTAAAGGATTATATCCTTTTTCTTTTAATAATGATACTGTTAAAGCAGCTCCCTTACTTTTACTCATTTTTCCTGTTTCATCTAATAAATGTTCGTTATGAAACCAATAATTACACCACTTATGACCAACATAAGCCTCACTTTGAGCTATTTCATTTGTATGATGAGGAAATATATTATCTACTCCACCACCATGAATATCGATATATTCTCCACCGTGATCCATGCATATTCCTGAACATTCAATATGCCATCCAGGATATCCTGTACCCCAAGGAGATTCCCATTTTAATTCTTGATTATCAAATTTAGATTTTGTAAACCAAAGAACGAAGTCAGCTTGATTCTTTTTATTTAGATCTTTTTCTACTCCTTCTCTAGCTCCAATTAATAATTCATCTTCTTTATGATTAGTTAATTGGTAATAATTGGTTAACTTTGAGGTATCAAAATAAACATTACCCCCAGCTAAATAAGCATATTCTTTTTCGATTAAAGATGTTATCATTTTAATATATGTATCAATATGCAAAGTAGCAGGTGATACTATTTCAGGCACTTTATTATTAACTAAATCAAAATCAATAAAAAATCTTTCCGTATAATATGCAGCTATATCCATAACTGTTTTATTTTCTTTTTGAGCAGCTTTAACCATCTTGTCATCGCCATAATCAGAATCATCGGATAAATGTCCAACATCAGTTATATTCATTATTCTAGTAACTTTATAGCCTAATAATCTTAAGGTTTTATCTAAGACATCGTGGTTTATATAATTACGCATATTACCTATATGTTGATCATAATAAACGGTCGGGCCACATGTATAAAATATAACTTCTCCTTCTTTGTGAGGAATAAATTCATCAACTTTTTTAGTTAAAGTATTATAAAACTTCATAACATACCTCCATTAATTATTTTATCATTTTTAATTAGCAAATAAAAGGTGTTTTTTATTATTAAATCCAATACTTGAATTAGTTTTATTATCCAAAATAAATATAACGATGTTATTAAGAAGCAATTTCTCATTTCGATTATTAGTGATATATCCATTATTAATCATAGTATTAATTAAGTTAAAAAGAACTTTATTAGCACATTCATAATTATTAAATAAAATTATCGAATAAGGATTTTCATTTATTTGATCATATAAATAATTATTAGCAATTAATTTATTTAAACTATATTCATCATTAAATTCAGTGCAATCTACATTTATTAAATTAATAAATAATTTTTTAGATATTACTTTAATTAATTCTTCTTTCTTTTTTCGATCAGCTCCTGATAAGATCATATATTTATTAGGTTTATTATCTTTAATAATATTTAAAACATTTTTTAATATTTGTTCATTATATTTAGATAATAATTCTCCTTTTATATTATCAATTTTTTCTTTATTTATGTGATGTAAATTAATTCGCGAGAAGATTATTTTTTTAATATCTTCTTCTCTTATTTTATTATCTTTATTATTTTTATTAAAATTATCTAATACTTTTTTTGAACATACTGAATCTAAAATATCAATACATTTGTCAGGATTATATAAGTTTTGAAAATAATCATCTGCCATATTAATTAAATATAGTATTGATTCTTTACTTATTTTCAAATTATAATGCTCTTCAAAGCCTTTTTTTATTTTCATTAAGATAAATTTCATATCTTCATTAGTAGGTTCATTAACTTTAATAGTTGCAAATCTTCGATTTAAAGCTGAATCTTTTTTTATAAATTCATTATATTCTTCTACTGTAGTAGCACCAATTATAGATAAATCCCCTCTAGCTAAATAAGGTTTTAATATGTTAGCAGCATCTATTGACCCATCTGATGCACCCGTTTTAACAATATTATGAATTTCATCAATAAATAAGATAACATTTTTATTATTAATAACTTCTTTAATTAAATTATTGACCCTTTCTTCAAATTCACCTCGGTACTTTGTACCTGCTATTAAAGTGCTGGTATTAATTAAAATTATTTCTTTATTTTTAAGATTATCTGGTACCTCTCCAAATTTTATCCTTCGAGCAAGTTCTTCAACAATAGCTGTTTTACCTACTCCAGCTTTACCAATTAATAAAGGATTGTTTTTATTTCTTCGTAATAATATTTGCATCACTTCTTCAATTTCTTTTTCTCTCAATAATATTTTATCAATTTCTTTATCATTTAAATTAATTCCTAATTCATAAGCTATTTTGGGTTTAGTTAATTCTTTATTAAGTTCTTTTAAATCTATTCCCATATTATCGATAATTCTTAATGCTATACCTTCATTTTCATTTATAAGAGATGAAAATAAATATATTTCATTTAATTCTTTTTTATCATCATAAGATTTATCAAAAGCTTTATTAATAATTAATTTTAATAATGGGGTATAAAGAATTATTTCGCTTTGTTTAGATGAAGAACCAACTATATTAAGTAATTCAGTTTTAAAATTATGATAGGTCAAATTATACTTATTGCATATATTTTTTATTTTTTCTTTCTTAAGTAAAGATAATAATAAATGCTCTGTTCCTACATAGGGATGTTTTAAAACTAGCATTTCTTTTTCTGCATCATTTAATATTTTATTTACGGCAGCATTATAACATTTATTCATATAAAAAATCCTCCTTATATATTTTATGTATATAATGAGGATTATATTTAATTTTTATTCATAAGCTCGTTCTAATCTTAATTTATCGGCAAGGGTTGCAATAAATTCCGAATTAGTTGGTTTAGCTCGATCATAATCGACTGAGTGACCAAAAATATTTTCCATTAAATCATAATCTCCCCTACTCCAGCTGACTTCAATAGCATGACGGATTGCACGTTCTACCCTACTTGTTGTCGTATCATATTTATCTGCTATTTCGGGATATAATTCTTTTGTAATAGCACCAATCATCGATGGTTTGTTATACATTAAACTAATACCATCTCGAATGTACATATACCCTTTAATATGGGAAGGTATACCAAGAGAATGTAATAAGGTGGTAATAGCTTGTTTTAAATCTTGATTAGCAATTGTTAATTCAGTGCTAGTATTGGTTACCGAATTTATTATATGGTTTTCTAAAGCTTCAAATTTAAATGGTTTTAACATATAATAATTGACCCCAATATCGGCCGATTTTTTTATTATTTCTAGTGAATTCATACCAGTAATAATTATACTTTTCTTATTAATTCCTCGCTTTTTCAATTCTTCAAGTACACTTAAACCATCCATTTTAGGTATTATTAAATCCATAACGATAATATCATAAAAATCTTGATTTAATATTAATTGATTTAAAGCATCCTCTCCATCATTTGCACTACCTATTACATCTATTACTGCGTGACTACTAAAATACTCATTTACTGCTTTAACAACTTCTTGATTGTCATCAACCATAAAAACGCGTATTTTCTTTTCCATTTATTTTCCCTTCTATACTTCACGCTATGGTTATTATAATATAAAATGCGTCAACAATCCATAAAACATATTGACAAGTTTTGTCAATATGTGTAAATAGTTGTCAAACTATGTCGAATATTATAATAAAAAAAAGATATAATTTTTAATATCTTTGTTTAAAATTTATTGTTCTTTCAACAATATTTTTAACTGCTTCAGGAGTAAATGGTTTTTTTAAAATATCAACGATTGGATACTCAAAAGCATTTAAATTAATTTCTCTTGAATCATTACCAGTAACTATTGAAACTGGAATATCTTTAAATAAATTATTTTCTTTCATAAATTCAAGAACTTTAAATCCATCTACTTTTGGCATATTTAAATCTAATAAAAAAGCCACAATCTTATAATTAGAATTTTGGTTTATATAATTAATTGCTTCTTCCCCATCACTAGCAAATAATAAATTATATTCATTAGCAAATATCTTTTTTATAAAATTAATAATGATTTCGGAATCATCAGCTGCTAAAATAGTTTTTTTATTACTATCTATTGAAACTACTTTATTAGTATCTTCATTTTTTATTAAAGGTAAAACAGTATTATTGCCTGATGATAAATATTTCTTAACTAGTTCGACAATTCGGTTTGCTTCATCCATTAATATATTATAATTATCATTAACAAATATAATATTTTTTTCTTTACTTTTTAATTCATGTTCATAAGCAATTTCAGCTAATTTAGTAAAACCAAAATACTTAGCATCACTTTTTAATGAATGAACTAAGATAGCATAATTGGGCATATCTATAGCATCTTTAAAATGAGCTATTTTATATAGCTTATTTTCCACTTCAGCCATAAAATCACCAAGAGATTCATCATACATTGTCATGTCTCCAAATAGTTCTAAACTCTTATTTAAATCCACGCCATTTTGAATTAGGATATTTTTATCCTTAATCATTATAAAACCTCACTCTTTTTCATTATATCACTAATATTTTTAACTTACAATTACTATTCTGAAATTTTTTTAATATTATAATCTATATATTTTAATTATTTTATTACATAAAAAAAATGCTTGCGCATTTATTTTTCTCCAGCTACAGTTAATGATCCAGTTGATATGCTTTCGGCTATAGTTAATAATTCTGTACTTGATAATTTTTCACTTGATATATAATAATCAATTTTATTACTGGTCCAATATAATGAATTGGCACTTAATGCTCCAAAAGTATCATTTAGCATTAAAGGTTCTCCATATACGGGTATTATTTCAAATTCATTTTTAGGTGCTGCTACTTCTTCAATTAAGGTAAATGGTGATTCTCCTGTAAATGTTAATATTACTCTATTACCTGCATCAGTATTAATTGTGTTTTTACTAGATAAATAAGTATTAGTTGGTAAATACAATGGATAAATTATTTCATCAATTGTTTTACTCGTTTCTTCATCTTCTTCACAGCATTCATCATCTATTAAACTTTCTAATTTAAAGTAATCTTCCTTAAATGATGGTTTATAATTGATACTTGTAAATGTTACTGTGATTTTTATATTACCAGAACTATCTAATACTTCTACCTTTTGAATTTCTCTTTTATCATCGACATAAATTTTTTCACTTACTAAATTAGCATTATTGGGATAGTTTACTTTAGCGGTAATAATATAACCATTTTCACTTTTTTCGACTTTACTTTCAGTATCAGTTTTTATATCATCTACTAAAGAATTTAATAAATAAGCTTGCGAACCATTATCTGGCCATTCTGATTGAAATTTAAAACTTTTATTTAAAGATGGTGTTACTACATATACTCCTTCTTCACTTTTTAAAATTACTTGTTCATGATTATTAATAGTGTTAACTAAATTTACGCGATAATTTTCTTTACTTTTAGCTGCTGTTATATTATAAGAAAAGGTATCTTCATTACTAATAATATTCATAGTACCTTTAATTAAATAAGAATTCCTTTTTTCGATATTTTTAATAAAGTCTTCTTTTACATTATTAGAGTCTCCTTTCCCGCAACCTGTTAATAATAATAATGATATAAATAATACTATATATTTTTTCATCTTAACCTCCTACATTAAAATATATTTTTAAATGTATAATTTATTCATATTTACTCATACTAAAAGTAAGAAAAGAGGTTAGGTATGACAATATTACAAAAAATTTGCTTAAGTATTACTATTATAGGTGGTATAACATGGGGCTTAATTGGTCTTCTTGATTTCAATTTAGTTGAAGCTATTTTTAGTGCTGAGTCAGTCATTCCAAGAATTATATATTCTCTAGTAGGACTAACAAGTCTTGTCAATATAGGAATATTATTAATGGATTTAGACCGAGCAGATTAAAAGAAGCATACCTTGCTTCTTATTTTTTTTCGGCAATATAATA
>JAQUFX010000020.1:8201-19121 GCA_028684435.1 Bacilli bacterium | reverse complement strand
TAAATACAGTAAGTGTTCCAAAGATGGTTTTATTATTATAAATAACTTTACTTTTATACTTATTTGCTAATATAGGTGCTATTCCGTCACCAAAAGCCATACAAAAAATAGCAACAGCATAATATGGATAAAATTCATTATTTAAATAAGTTAATAAAGCCATGATAAATATACTAATTGGATAATATATCGTACCTAAAGATTCTTTTTCTTCCATTCCTTTAAAAATATCCTTTTTATAAGAAATATAATTAATTAATATAAAAGTTAAAGGAGGAATAATTATATGATAAGAGTCTTTAAAATAACAATACATTATTATCCATACAAATGACACGAATATATGAACAAATTTCCTCGTATATTTTTTATCTATTTTAAATTTTTCATTTAATATTTTAGATATATAAATAATTAAAAATAGATAAAAATAAGTTAAAATATATCCTTTTATTAACATAATTTACCTATAATGTTGGAAAAGCATTAATTCCTAGAGGTAAACCAATAATATAAAATGTTATTAATATAACTATCCATAACAAAGCTGTATATTTTGAATAAGGAATAATATATTTTATATTACTGGTAATAGAATCTGTTTCACCCTGACTATATAATTCCATAAAGGCTATATAAATAATAAAATATGCCATTAATGGTGTTAATCCATATGTAATACATTCCCCCGCTCTAAATACAACCGAAGCAAATTCAGGACTCATTCCGGAATTCATAAAAACAGGAACTAGTACACCACTTAATATTACCCATTTATTAGCTGAACCTGGTACTAAAAGAGTACTTAAAGCACTAATAAATAATACCAGTAAAATCAAAGGAATTCCTGAAAAATTAGAACTAGCTATTAAATTAGCAAAAATAGCTACTAAAACAGGTCCAATATTTGTTTTCTTAAAAATAAATATAAACATTGATGCTATAAATATTAAAACTAATATTTTTCCTACTCCATCAAGTGAATGACTTAGCCCAGTACATAAATCACGATGATTTCTAATTGTTTTATTAACAATACCATAGCATAATCCCAATATTATAAATAAAAGTGTCACTACAAATACAAATCCTTGATTAAAGAATGAATTATAACCAAATAATTTATCTATATATAATATTTGAGAATAATCAAGTAAATTACCTCCGAAAGGTATATTTGGTATAATATTATATCCAAATATCAGAATATATATAATTCCACAAAAGCATGATATGATAAGACCTCTTTTTTCTCGTTTAGTTAAATAATCTTCTTCTTCATCTTCTAATTGATATGTTCCTACATCTGGAACTGTAATTTTTTCCGTAATTGAGGTTATTATCATAGCAAGAGAAATTGCAGCGACTGACATAATTAGCATATTACTAGTTGTATTTATTATATAATCAGTAGTAATCATATTTGCTGCTATAGTAGTATAACCTAATAAAGTCGAATCTATAGCATTCATAAATATATTAATCCCTACACCACACGAAAGTGAAGCAAAAGCACAAATGATTCCTGCTCTAGGATTCCTTTTACCATATTTAAATAATAATGCAGCGAGTGGTATTAATATAATAAAACTAATATCACCCATAATTGATGCTATTATACAAATTAATGATAAAGAAAATGTTACTGTTCTTTTACTCATTTTTTTTGTTAAAACATAAAAAAACGAATCTAAAAAGCCACTTTTATCCATAATACCTATCCCAATTAAAGTTATTAAAAACATTGATAATGGCATAAACGAAGAAAAATTAGAAACGGTATTACTAAATATATATTTTATCCCACTTAAATTAAATAATGAATCTACTGATACCAATACATTTTCATAACTGCCACTAGCAGTAATCTTATTGTATGTAGTGCTTACATTAAATAAATTTAATACCCCACTAAGAACAATAGTAACTAAAATCATTATTAAAAAACTCATAATAGGATGAAGTATTATTCGATCTTTTACCCGTCTTATTCTTTTCATTGTTCCACCTTCTTAAGCTTTTTTTCAAATTCTAATCTATCCATCATTATTTCTCTATTACAATTAATACATTTAATTTTGATATCTACGCCCACTCTGGTTATTATCCATCTATTTGTTTGGCAAGCATGATTTTTTTTCATAATAACTATACTATTTAAATCATATTTGTTTTTCATAAAACCTCAATCTTTTAATTTAATATTATTTTTTTGATAATTTTCAATAATTTTTTTATTAATATTTCTTCTTAATTCTTTTTCTTTACCTTGATTACATTTTATTTTAAACAAATAATTTATAGTTGTTGAATTTATTTTTTCGATTCCTAAAAATTCACTTTCTTTGGCTTCAACATAACTATATTTTGAAATCTCACCAATAATTTTTTCAATTGTTTTAGTTGCTACTTTTTGATCAGACTCTATTGATGTAGGTATTTCGATATATAATACTGCTTTTTTTTGGCTTAAATTAGTTATAGTGCTAATATTACGATTTGCTACAGTTAATACTTCTCCCATATCAGACTTAATTTTAGTTGTTTTTAATCCAAAGGAAATAACCGTTCCTTCAAAATTATTATATATAATAACATCCCCTACAACATAATAATCATCCATTATTATATTTATACCGTTTATTATATCTTTTAATGCTTCTTGAAATGCTAATCCAATTACAACTCCTGCTATTCCTAATCCGGCAATAAATGAAGTAGTATTCACTCCGTAAACATCTAAAATTATAATTAAACCAATAATGATGGAGCTATATTTGATAATATTTAATAACAAAATAACAACAGTATTTCGGCGTTTTTTATCAAGATCATTTTTACCTTTAATATTAGCTTTGCCAAGTATTTTTTCGGCAATTTTATAGATTACAATCCCCACAATAATAACTACTATGGGAACAATAAATTTTTCTGATAAAAAGAACCCAATAATTTTCTCGCTCATACTATTCTCCTTCTAATTCAATCTTTAATATTTCTAGAATTCTCATTAAATCCGGTTCACTATCATAAGGTATGGATATTTTATTTTTAGAAATTGTAACTTTAGTACCAATTAAATCTCTTAAAACATTTTCTAGCATTGTTTGTTTTGTTGTCTTGGTATCTATTCTTAAGATTGGTTTTTTCTTTTGAGTATTTACAACAAGCTGCTCTAATTCTCTAACCGAAATATTTTCAGCTATTATTTTATTAGCAAGATTTTCAATTAAAGTTTCATCTTCAAGTTTAGATAATACCCTAGCATGACTTTGAGATATTTTACCTTCATTTATATATCTTAAAATATTTTTAGATAAAGATAATAAACCTAAAAGATTAGTAATATAACTTCTACTTTTACTAAATTTTTTAGCTAAGTCTTCTTGAGTAATACCCGTTTTATCTAAATAACTTTTAAATGCCTTAGCTATTTCAACTGGAGTTAAATCATCTCTTTGAATATTTTCAAGTAATGCAATATCCATCATTTGTTCGTCACTAAAATCTTTAACAATAGCAGGAACAACATTAAGCCCTGCAATTGTTGCTGCTTTAGTCCTTCTTTCACCTGCTACTAATTCATAACCTTTAATACTTTTTTTAACTATAACAGGTTCAAGTATACCATGTTCTTTAATAGATGATGCCAATTCTTCTAAAGTATTTTGATCAAAGTATTTTCTCGGTTGATAAGGATTACTTCTGATTTCATTTATAGGTATCGATACAATATCTGTTTCTTTTGTTGTGTTAATAATTTCTTCTTTCATGGTATTAAAATCCATAGGTTCATTATTAAATAATTGTTCCAAACCTTTTCCTAGTGCCTTTCTTTTAGTTTCCATTACGATCTATAACCTCCTTGGCTAAATTAAGATATGCTTCAGCTGCTCTACTAGTCGGATCATATTCATTTATCGGTTCTCCATGTGAAGGAGCTTCTACTAATCTAATTAATCTTGGTATTATGGTATTAAAAACTTTTTCTTTAAAAAACTTTTTTACCTCTTCAACGACTTCTAATCCTAAATTTGTTCGAGAATCTAATAATGTTAACAGCACCCCTTCAATTTTTAAATTAGGATTTAATCTTGTTTGAGTCATTATAATTGTATTTAATAATTGCGTAATACCTTCAAGTGCAAAAAACTCGCATTGAACAGGAATGATAACTGAATCACTCGCAACTAAAGCATTAGTAGTTAAAAGGCCTAAAGAAGGCGGACAATCTATTATAATAAATTCATAATTATCTTTAATATTTAATAATGCATTTCTTAACTGTTCATTTTTTTTAAAAGTCGCATTTTGATAACCTTTCTCTACTAATTCAATATCAAGCCCGGCTAAATTGATAGTAGCAGGTATAATTGATAAGTTTTTGAATTTAGTTTTAGAAATCCCTTTTTTAGCATCAGTATTACCATTTAAAACATCATATATACTATGTTTTATATCTCCTTTATTAATACCTAAGCCAGTTGTTGTATTACCTTGAGGATCTAAATCTATTAATAAAACTTTTTTACCTAATTTACCTAATGAAGCAGCTAAATTTATACTTGTAGTAGTTTTACCTACACCGCCTTTTTGATTTACTAAAGATATTGTTTTAGTCATTTTATCACTGCCTTCTTAATTCCATATATAAAATATTTTATCATATAAGATAGTAAAAGTCTAAAAAAAATGAAAAGCTTATTAAAACAAAAATAATTAAAATTGACCCTAAATCAATACTTGTGTTAATATAAGAATATAATAAAATCAAGGAGGAAAAGCATGAAAATAACCGAACTATTAAATATTAAATATCCAATTTTACAAGGTGCAATGGCTCACATATCTTATGCCCCTTTAGTATCTGCGGTTTCTAATGCTGGAGGACTAGGAATAATAGCATCTGGCGGAATGACAAAAGATGAACTTAAAAAGGAAATAATAAAATGTAAAAATTTAACTGACCAACCTTTTGGTGTTAATTTAATGTTAATGGAAAAAAATTGTGATGATTTAGTAAAGGTAATTTTAGAAGAAAAAGTTAAAATCATAACAACTGGAGCTGGCTCACCTGAACGCTATTTAGAAACTTTTAAAAAAGCCGAAATTATAGTAATTCCAGTCGTTTCTAAATTAAAACATGCAATCAAAATGGAGAAATTAGGTGTAGATGCCATAATTGTTGAAGGCAGCGAAGCTGGAGGACATATCGGTGAAACATCAAGTATGGTTTTAATTCCCGAAATATCTAAACATATCAATATTCCAATTATAGCAGCTGGGGGAATTTGTGACGAAAATGGATTATTAGCTTCCATTGCTCTTGGCGCTAGTGGAATTCAAATGGGCACTAGATTTCTAGCCTCTCATGAATGCCCAGCTCATATTAATTATAAAAATGCTATTATTAACGCTAAAGAAGATTCTACAGTTGTAATTTGTAAAAATACCGGAACGCCAGTTAGGTGTTTAAAAAATAATTTGACAGATAAATATTTTGCCATAGAAAAAACACCAAAGTCTTTAGAAAAATTTAAAAAACTTACGATTGGAGCATTAAAAAGAGCAGTTCAAGAAGGGGATACCCTAAATGGTTCACTAATGTGCGGTCAAATAGCCAGTAATATAAATGAAATATTATCAGTTAATGATATTATTCAAAATATTATGAATAATTACACTAAATTACTTTCGAAAATAAAATAAAAAACACCTTAATTGGTGTCTTTTTTACTTTTAACAGAATCGATTGTTTTAATTAATTCTTCTTCAGTCATTTTAGTATATCCTTTAATACCATATTTTTTAGCCTGAGCTTTTAAATCATTTGGATTATTTAGACCAGAAAGTTTTCCAGTTTCAACTAATTCATTAATTTCTTCTCTAGTTAAAGTTTCTTTTTCCATTAATGTATCTGTTAATAACATAACTAAATCTTCATTTTGTTTAATAATTTTAGAAGCTTTTTTGTAACAAAAATCAATTATTTTTCTTATTTCTTGATCAATTTCTAAAGCAACAGTATCTGAAAAATTTCTTGACTTGTTATAATCTCTCCCTAAAAATACTCCTTCACTTTTATGTTCAAATTGAACAGGTCCTAAATCACTCATGCCATATTCAGTAACCATCGAACGAGCTATAGAAGTTGCTTTTTTAAAGTCATCTGAAGCTCCAGTTGTAATTTGACCTAAAAATAATTCTTCAGCAACTCGTCCTGATAATAAACTAGTAATACTTGCTAGTAATTCGTCTTTTGTCATAACTGCAAATTTTTCTTCTTTAGGCAACATCATCGTATAACCCCCAGCATGACCCCTTGGAATTATAGTTATTTTATGTACTTCATTTGCATATTCTAATTTTATACCTATAACCGCATGCCCTGATTCATGTATTGCTATTAATCTTTTTTCTTTATCTGTTATCTTTCTACTTTCTTTAGCAGGTCCCATTAATACTCTATCAGTTGCTTCATCAATTTCATTCATTGAAATAGAAGATAAGTCTCTTCTTACGGCAAGAAGTGCAGCTTCATTAAGTAAGTTTTCTAAATCAGCGCCACTAAATCCAGGAGTTCTTTTTGATAAATTTTCTAAATTAACTGATTTATCAAAAATTTTACCACGAGCATGAACTCCTAAAATTGCTTCCCGTTCTTTTTGATCTGGAAGGCTTACTGTTACTTGTCGATCAAATCTTCCAGGTCTTAATAATGCTGGATCTAATACGTCTGGTCTATTTGTTGCGGCTATTATTATGATTCCTTCATTAACCCCAAAACCATCCATTTCAGTTAATAATTGATTTAAAGTTTGCTCTCTTTCATCATGTCCTCCGCCTAAACCAGTTCCTCTTTGACGTCCAACAGCATCTATTTCATCTATAAATATTAAGCATGGAGCTGTTTGTTTAGCTTGTTTAAACATATCTCTAACTCGAGATGCACCAACACCTACAAATAATTCTACAAAATCCGATCCACTTATATAATAAAATGGAACATTAGCTTCTCCAGCTACTGCTTTGGCAAGCAAAGTTTTCCCTGTACCCGGAGGTCCTACTAATAATACTCCTTTTGGAATTCTAGCACCAAGTTTTTGAAATTTTTTCGGATGTTTTAAAAAGTCTATTAATTCTGAAACCTCTTGTTTTTCTTCAACTAACCCCGCTACATCAGTGAACTTTACAGTTCCTCCTTCTTCGTTAAGCTTAGCCCTACTTCTACCAAAATCCATACTATTCTTATTACTTCCACCAATTTTAGTAAATAGCCAAATCATAACCCCAATTAATAATAATGTCGGTATAATATTAACAAGAATGGTCACAAAACTACTATTTTCTGGATTAGGACTTGTAACCATTTCTATTTCATCTTCAGTAATATAAACTAATATTTTTTCTAAAACCGGTTCAGATAAAGGCACATTAACTTTAAAACTTTCCATCTCTGAATATTTTTTTAACTTTCCTGTAACAAAATATACCCCAGCTCTTGTTTTTTCAGTAATTTCTATTTTTTCTACTGTACCTTTAGATAACTGGGTAATAAATTCGTTATAAGTAAATTCATTAACCTTATATTTAGATAAATTATAAAATATCATTACACTTATTATCACCATAAATAATATAATATAAGGTATTGTTTGTCTTTGATAATTTTTATTCTTCATTAATACTCTCCTTTTTTTCGTACTTTAATATTATATCATAAGTTTCATCTTTTTGTTTATCAAAAATACTTTTTTTAATTCCTGGAATCCACAATATTTCTCCATTACTGTCTTCTAATATTGGTTGGGAACTTCTATCTTGCATTGATAATTTGTTATCTATAAAAATAGAACTTATTTTTTTTGAGCCATTAAGATTTTTAACTTTGATTTTATCACCATTTTTTCTATTTCTTATATATAATGGTTGCTTTATTTCTTTACTATTTAATCTTATAACAAAATTACTTTTTTCTTCAATATTTTTAATATTATAATATAAATAACCACTTGATAATTTTAGATTATCATTAAAGATATAATTATAAGAAATTAATTTTTCATCTTTAAAAATAAATTTTAATTTATTATAATTTTTATATACTTTTAACTTTTGTGGTAATATCACATATGAATTCTTTTTTTTACTATTAATTAATTTAATAATTAATTCTATATGATTATTATTAATATCAATAATATCTTTATCATATATTTCAGATAGTATTTTTTGTAATATTCTTTTTTTAAATATTTCGTCTAACAAATTAAATTCGGTTAGATTTAAAATATTATCTAAATATATTTTATTATATATCAAAATAGTTTCTTTATTAAAATATTCCTCATATTTATTTATATTTTGATTAAATTCTAAAAATTTCAAATGAACTTTCGGATTTTCTTTTTTTAACTCCGGCAATATATAATGTCTGAACCGATTACGCAAATAATTGTCTTCTTCATTCGTGTAATCTAAAGCATAAGATATATTATTTAATGTTGCATAATTAATAATATCTTCTTTTGTATTAAATATTAGCGGACGAACTAAAGTATAATTATCTTTTTGTGAAATAACATTAAAGCCAGCATATCCTTTAAAAGTTGAACCTCTTGTTAAACGCATTAAAATTGTTTCCATTAAATCATCGCCATGATGAGCAGTAAATAAATATTTAGCATTATATTTTTTAATTAAATTAGCAAAAAATTTATATCTAATAACTCGAGCATTCATTTCTAAATTACCAGCCGGATATTTTTTAATCGTGTTTAATTCAAATATTAAATTATTTGATTCACAATATTTTTTTAATAAAAACTCTTCTTTATCAGATTCTTTTCTTAATTTATGATTAACATGAGCTACAATAATGTTTAAATTATTTTTTTTTAATAAATCTAATAATACCATTGAATCTGGTCCATAAGAGCATGCTAAAATAACATAATCTTGATTATTAATATTTAAATTTTTTATTAAATTCATAGCATTTTTCATTAGATTCACCAACTTATTTAATAGTATATAATCATTACATCTTTATTTCAACAAAAAATCATTCAATATAATTATTTATATTTTAATATTTTATCTTTGGAATTTTCTACATTAATTCTTTCCCAATTAATATTTTGTAATTTTCTTCTAAAATTAGCAAATAAGATAAAAAATGACCAATATCTTCCTCCACTTTCATTTATTCGGATATTATATGTTGGGTGGGATAACATAATTTTTTCATTATTATTTATTTTATTTTTTGAAAAAATTATTTTAATTATATTATCTAATTTCTTAATGATTAAAACACTAGAAAATTCATATTCATCATAATCCTCACTATGTAAAATAATATCACCATTATTAATCAATCCATTTGATTTAGCCATCTCTTTAAATTTTAATTTTTTTTGTTCATTTTCTCTTTTAAGTTTTTTTATGTCAATAGAAGATTTATCTATTAAATCTTTTTCTTTTAAAGGAAAAATATTACCAGTTATAATATCTTGATATAATTGTTCAAATAATATATATATTTCGCAATCTTCTTCTTTTATTGTAAAAACAATATCTTCATTATTTTTATAATAATTAATTTCCGGATACCAACATAAATCAGGTAAATTATTTCTTGCTATAACAAAAGAATTTAAGCCATCACTAATAATGATATCTGGATTATATTCATCATTAATTTTTTCTGTTATTATCATATTCTCTCCTACTATAAAAAAGCTCGTAAAATTATATTTACGAGTTTTAATATCCTATCTTTTACTAAATTGAGGTGCTTTACGAGCTTTTTTAAGACCATACTTTTTACGTTCTTTAACACGTGGATCGCGAGTAATCATACCTTCAATTTTTAGTATTTTACGAAAAGCATCATCTCTTGTTTGATCAGCATCTTTATCATATTCAAGTAAACATTTTGTAATTCCTAATCTAATAGCTCCAGCTTGGCCTTTGAATCCTCCACCTTTTACTTTAATAATAAAATCAAAAGTTTTTTCCGTATTAGTAAGTACTAGCGGTTGTTTTAAATCCATAACTAAAGTTGCAAAAGGCATATATTCATTAACATCTTCGCCATTAATAATAATATTTCCTTTTCCTAGATTCATTTTTACTTGAGCAATTGACTCTTTTCTTCTGCCTGTAGCAGCAATTTCATTTTTTTTCATATTTTTCTCCTAATCAATTGATAATTCACTTGGCATTTGAGCTTGATGTTTATGGTCAGCTCCAGCATATACAAATAATTTCTTGTACATTTGTCTACCTAAGCGTCCTTTAGGAAGCATACCTTTAATAGCTCTTTCTACCATTTCAACTGGATATTTTTCTATCATAGCTTTTGCATTACGTTCTCTTAATCCTCCAGGATATCCCGAATGGTTGTAATACATTTTGTTATTAATTTTATTACCAGTTAATTTAACTTTATCAGCATTAACTATTATAATAAAATCACCGCCATCAATGTGGGGAGTAAATGTAGGTTTATGTTTTCCTCTTAATATGTGAGCAGCTTTTGTAGCCATTCTACCTAAAGGAAGCCCATTTGCATCTATTATATACCACTTGCGATCAACGTCTTCTTTTCTTTGCATAAATGTTTTCATTTCAATATTTCCTTCCTATACAAATCTCTTTATGATTTCCCAGGTCATAAAAGAAAAAAGTATAAAATGTACCAATATAAATTATATGAAATTAATTATTATAAGTCAACCTTAACTTATTAAATTAATGTTTTTTTATGATTATCTTTTGATAAGGTCTTATTAGTTATCTTTTGAAAATGTCTTAAAAATAATATAATATATCATAACTATTGCCTCTTAAAAAGTTGTCTTATTTATTTTAAACTATTCAATTCAATGATGTAATCTTAAATAATTTAAATAA
>JAQUFX010000020.1:0-8101 GCA_028684435.1 Bacilli bacterium | reverse complement strand
CTTTCTTTATATAACTTCATATCTGAAGCAAATCCTACTTCTTCACTTAGTTTTTTAATTTTTATAAACCAATTCTCTTTATCATCATTATAATTATAGTATTTATTAATATATAAGTTAATAATTTGTACATAATTTTCCGAAGCGTTAACTTGATTAAAATCTATATTTTCATTCTTATACAATTCATCATACATATACCAAATATTATCTTTCACTTCTGACCATGAAGCAAAATCTTTTCGTGGTTTTTTTTGTTCTCTTTCGATATTAAGTATATTAATTGAATATTCAGGATATTTTTTTAATAAATCATATAATTCTTTATCATACATAGATGACCATTTTAAAATATTAATATAAACTTCTTTTGCAGTTAATCTAGAAATATAATTTTTGGAAATATTTAATAATTTTTCTAGATCAAATAATGAGCCACTTGTTGACATTTTTTTAAAATCAAATTTAAATTCTTCTAATCCTGTTGCCGAATTTTGATTTAACCATTCTTCAAAATTAGAGTTTGCAGTTGTCATTAAATAAAGTTCAACAGCTTTAATAGGTATTCCTTTTTCATGATAATAGCTAAGAGCAGCTTCCGGATCTTTTCTTTTAGATAACTTTCTAATTGAAGTACCATCTTTTTTATTAACAGGGGCCAAATGGCAATATTTAGGTATTTCAAAGTTTAATAAATCAAATAATTGTACATGTATAGGAAATGAACTTAACCATTCATCACCTCTTAATATATGTGTTGCTCTCATTAGATGATCATCTATAGCATGAGCAAAATGATAAGTCGGAATACCATCTGATTTAAGTAGCACAATATCTAAATCATTTTCCGGAAAATCTATTTTGCCTTTAATTAAATCATGGCATCTAATTTTTTTATTAAAATTTCCAGGTGATTTTAGTCTTAATGCAAAAGGAAGACCTTTTTTAATTTTTTGTTCTATATCTTCATATGATAAATATCTACATCTAGCATATCTTCCATAATATCCTAATCTTTCTTTTTTAGATTCTTGATTTAATCTAATTTCATTTAAATTATCTTCATTACAAAAGCAAGGATATGCTAAATTTTTTTCTATTAAACTTACAGCATATGCTTGATATATATCTTTTCTTTCACTTTGTAAATAAGGTCCATAATTTCCTTTATCCTCAGTTTCATTAATTCTTCCTTCTTTTATTTCGATATTAAAGTTTGTTAAATCATCTATTATACCTTGTATCCCATTATCAACACTTCTTTTTAAATCAGTATCTTCGATTCTTAGAAAAAATACTCCTTTAGTATCTTCAGCTATTTTCTTAGCTATAAAAGCAGTTCTTAAACTTCCCATATGAACAAAACCAGTTGGAGATGGAGCAAATCTAGTTACTACGGCATTAGAAGGCAAATTTCTTTCAGGATATTTTTCTTCATAATAATTAATACTTTTATTAACATTTGGATATAACATATTAGCCAATTTTTCATATTCCATTTTTACGCCTTCTTTCATATTAAATAATATATCATAATTTATATTTATTTAAAATAGACCATTATAAAAAAAACAACGATACAATCGTTGTTTTAAGTTTTTTCTTTATTTTATTTCAATGGTTTTCTTTATTTCATCTTCATGTTTTTTAGGAACTGTAATTAATAATGTACCATTATCAAATTTTGCATCTACTTTATCTTCATCTACTTCTCCTAGTGAAAATGTTCTAGAATATTCCCCATAACTTCTTTCTCTTCTGATGTAATTTTTATCTTCATCTTTTTCTTCTTTAGTTTTAGATGCTTTAATTGTTAAATAATTGTTTTTTAATTCAATATTAATGTCATCTTTATCGAATCCAGGAATATCCATTTCTATATGATACAGATTATCCTTTTCATAAATATCGCATTTCATATCGTTTCTTTTTGACGAAGTAATAAAAAAGTCATCAAAATCATCATTAAAGAAAAAACTTTTTGGAATTAAATTCATTAATCCACTTCCTTTCATAATATTATTATATCATTATTTTGGCACTTGTCAACTCTAAGTGCTAAATCTTGACAAAATTTTTATCATAAACTTAATTGGGTTAAATATTAAAGTTAGTTAAATCATCTATTGTATTATTAAAAATAAATAATAAAAGTTTTTTATCAATCTTGATTAAATCTTGTTCTAAGGTATGAATAGTTCTAAAACATAAATCAGGACGGTAGGTTATAACATTTAATAAATTAGTAACGCCTAATTCTTTTAAATATGTTAAGACTTCTATTACATTATTCCTCATAACTTCAAAGTTTTCAATTACATCAGGTTTCAAAGTTTGTTTTAATAAACTAATTTCTTCTTCAGTAATATCAAACTGTTCTAAATAGTTCATCATTTTTCTTCTCAACTCCTATTCCTTCAACTAAATTTTTAATAAAAAGAAATTCTTTTTCTTCTAAAATTGAATTATATACTAAAGCGTATAATAAGGCTTTCTTTTCATTAAAACCATCTGCCATTAATAGTTTGAAAATTCTAAAAACTTTTGGTCTAGATATTATTTGAGTATCAAATATTAGTTCCAATTTTCTTTTTAATAAAGCAAGTGGTGAATTTGAATAAATAGCTGGCCTATTTCCTTCATCAATTAATTCCATTATAGGATAATCACTTTTTATCATATTAATTTCAGATTCATTAATAATACCTTCTCCATCTTTAATATATTTTTTTAATTGATCAAATTCTTGAAATGACAAATTAGAATCATCATTAGTAAAATAACAATTAATTAATCTTTTATACTCTATATCTATGTTTTCCCAAACAGGCATTTTATTTTTATGGGCATAATATATTCTTTTAATTATTAATGTTTTTAATATATTCCCGGAATTTTTACTATTAATATGAATAAATTCATTTAAACCAACTTCAATGAATTGGTCGATTTTAGATGCTAAATCAATACTACTTAATATGGTATAACAAGAATTTTTTTCTTCAAAAAACATTTGTAAATCAAAACTATATTGCTTTAAAATATTTAAATTTTTTTTAATTAAACTAGAAAAACCATTAAAAGAATAATGAGTATTCAGTGAAAAATTACATTTATCAATTAGAATGCTAATATCAGCTCCGTAATTTATAAGTAAATCTATATTAGATATTAATTCTTCATAATCCATATGTAAAAAATTAATATTCTTATCAATAATATTACTAATAGCGACATTATATTGTTTAAATATTTTAGCATTTTCAACAAAATTTTGACATCCTTGTTCACTAAAAATTGTTGTAGCATTATTAATTATCTTAAACAATTCTCCCCCAGCACTTTTTATTCCAAAATAATTATAAAGTACGCTTAATATTAATTCTATTCTTTGTTTAGATGATTTTGTTAAAATAAATATCAATGAATAAATATTATTTGTTTTAATTTTAGATAGTATAACTTTATTTTCTTCTTTTAAATACTTAGCAAATTCTTCAATTTTAGTTAAATCTTCACTTGCTAATTTATTCTTTAATTCTTCTTCTAAAATATCATAATTATAACCTAAATAAGATAATATTTCTTTTAATTTTTGGGTATGTTCAGCATCTACTAATATGGCAGATGATTTCATTTTTCTTAGATTAACTGAACTAAATATATCCTGAAAAGGTTCAGGATCTTCAAAATTTAAAGGTGTGACCTCAATTTCTTCGATTTTCTCTTCTTCATGATAATCTTCAATAATTCTTTCCATAACTACTACTTGTTCTGGTTCTTCTTTAGATTCAATAGGTGATAAATTTATAGTTATATTTGGTTTAATAACTTGTTTTTCTTTTACTCCAGTATATATTTCACTTAATTTTCGTGCATTAAATTCATTAACAAAAGTAAATATTTTTTCCAGATTACTTTCAGAATCATTTGGTGTTTCAGTACGAACGATTTTTTCTATTATATCATAATCTTGTTCAGTAAATAATGATTCTTTTTGAATAATTCCTAGAATTTTGCGATAATCAGAAATTTGATTTTCACTTTTTTTGTTCGCATTTTGAATATTATATTCATTTCTTGAAATAGTTATTTTAATTAATTCTTTTAATTCTTCTAAATTTAATAATTGATTTTTATTTAATGTCAATTTTGTTTGATTTTGTTTAGCTAATTCAGCTAAACCTTTAATGAATTTAATATTACCTAAAAAATAGTTACGAGCCTCAAGAGGTTCTAGATTATTTACTAAATTATTAAGAATTCCTTCAGTCAAATTGACAATATCTTCAGGAAGGTTAAAATTATTTAAAAAAGTATTTAATTCAGTATTATCAAATGCCAACTGTTGAATTTTATTGTTATCTAAGGTAGATAAAGCTGGCTTAATAATACTAATTAATAGTTCTTTTCCTGACAACATAATTTTTCCTCCTTTTTAATTCTACTTTTATTTTTTTAATGCATTTTGTTCTTTCTCTTTATATTCTAAAACTCTTTTTTTAACAATATCATAAGTATCTAAATATTCTCTTAAATCTCCGACCATATTCTTATATTCAATTTCATATTGCTTTTTATCCTCATTGTAATTTTTTAATAATTGTTTAAATAAAATTAAATTCAATCTTAAAGTTTCTGCTATGTAAGCTAATGTGAGTTTGTTTTTTTCATAAGATTCTTCTTCATTTACATATTTTTCATATAAATTTGAAATTTCGGTTAATCTTGACATATCATTTTCACTAAAACTTTTTAATAATTCTGTTTCTTCGATAATGATTTCTTGAATTTTTTCTATTAATATTATATTTTCATCTTTTTTAATCATTTTAGCATTTTTAGTTTTTTTTGTTTCTTTTTCTTTTTCATTAATTTTTGCATTTTCTATAGTTGATTTGAAAGGTTTCATTCGAGATATTTCTAATAGTTTTTCGCATGTAATTATTGCTTCTTCTTTTATTTCAGAAGTTATTTCTCTTTGTTCTAAAATAATTTTATCATAAGCATTTATTTCTTTTTCAAGCATTAAACATACTATGGCATTTTGAATTATTTTATAAGGCTTTTCAATTTTGTTAGCGATTTCATCAATTCTTATTAAAATATTATCTATATTTATAATTAAATTTTTTGATAAAAATATTTCTTGTACTTCTTCTAATGTTTTTCCATATTCTTGTTTTTTTCTTTGTACAATTACTCTATATTTATCAAGTGCTTTTTCATTTTCATTCTTAGATATCCCTTTATTAATAACTAGACTATAATTTAATTTTCCTACTTCTTTTTTAATAGCAGATTTAGTTGTCAAGTCTAAACCACATTTATTAAGCATGTCATTAAAATCATTCATATCGAAAATAGGTTCAATTAATTCGCCAATCTTAAATTTATTAGCATATTTATTATAAGATTCAAGCACTTCTTCCAATGAAGAAATATGACCTTTTTGTTCATTTTTAAATTGAGTTAGATAATTTGATATTTGAAATGTTATTTTTTTTATTTCTTCAATCGCTTTATTATATTGAGGTGCTTCAGCAACATTACCATGAGTAGAGGTTATTTCTTGATATAATTTTATAATTTCTTTATTTTTAGAAAAGTTTTCAGTTAATGTTAATATATCTTCTTCGCCCATTTCTTCTAATATATTACTATAATCTTGATCATTGATTTTAACTATATTATCTATTTTTAATGCATCAGCAGTAATATCATATTTAAATAAAATATTTTCAATAGCTAAAACTGCATTTTTATTTCTTTCTAATTCAACGATTAAAGAAGTAGTCGTTGTTATTCGTTTTGTTAATTCATCTAATAATGTTTGTATCGGCTTCAATATATCACCTCTTTACTATAAGTAATTTTACCATACTATTAGTTAACATTCAAATAAAAACTATCTTTACAATTGATATATAAAGATTTAAAATAAGATAAAATACTAAGAGGTTTAATTATGAAAACATTATTTAAAAAGTCTATTTTTTTATTATTATGCTTTACTTTCTTTTCTCTTTATGCAAATGCTGAAGATTCTAATGTTGATATTGTTAAATTTAAAAAATGTATAGATGGAGATACAGCATTATTCACTTTAAATAATGAAGAAATTAAAGTAAGATTTTTAGCAATAGATACTCCAGAAACTGTTCATCCAAATAAAGAAAAAGATCCTATTGGAGTATTAGCTAGCGAGTATACATGTAATAAAATTAAAAATGCTAATAGTATAAAATTAGAATATGATGAAGATAGTTCTAAATATGATAAATATAATCGAGTTCTAGCTTGGGTTTGGATAGATAACTATTTACTTCAAGAAGAATTAATTAATTTAGGATATGCGAAACTGGATTATCTTTATGGAGATTATAAATATATAGATAGATTATTTAAGTTAGAAGACCTATCAAAAGAAAAGAAATTAGGTATATGGAATACTAATGATTTTATTTATAAAGTAGAATTTCAAATTGATGATAAAATAATTACTAAAGAAATATTTGAAAATGATAAAATTAAATACTTTGAAGCTTATAAAAAAGGTTATCAATTTATTGGGTGGAATTATAATAATAAAAATTTTGATTTTAATACCAGAATTAAAAGTAATACTAAACTAAAAGCCCAATTCGAAAAAGATAATACAAATTCAGAAATAATAATATTTATTTTGCTATTCTTAGCATATCTTATTAATAAAAAAGTCATAAAAAATAAATTGAAGAAATAAAATAATTGTGATATAATTTTTATATAATAAAAAGGAGTGTAAAAAATGAATAATAAAGAAGATAATTTTGAATTACCTAAAAAAATAGATGAAGTAAGTAATCAAATTACCAATAGTGTTAATATATTTGATAATGACGCCCCATCACAACCTATAACACAAAATAATACTCAAGAAAATGTTGCTAATTTAACCGTGAAAGAAGAATCTGCTTCTGGCTTAACTAATAATATCCAAAATGCTTTCCCAAATCAAAATGAAGCACCTGTAAATAATGAAATGCAAAATAATCCCACTACATTAGTTGCTCCAGAACCAGCTTTAATTCCTAATATTCCAGATATTAACGAAGAGCCAATTATAACTCAGCAACCTCAAATAAATGATAATAATGTCGTTTTTCCTACTCCAATAACTAATCTAGAAGAACCTATAGTAGAGCAACCTATCAATACTACCCCTGAACTTGTTATAACTGAAGAGCCTCAAAGCAATCTTGTTACTCCTACTCCTGAACCGACAACAATTCAAAATAATCAACCTAATGAACAAGAGGTGAAATTGGAAAAAAAGATTGTTCTTGAAGAACCAATAAAACAAGAAAAAGAAAAAGGAAATGCAATAGTTGGTTTTTTTGCTTTGTTAATTATTTTAGGAGCAATTTTAGCTACATTTTGGTATTTTATATCTGAAGGAATAATTAAATTGCCAAATAATATAAAATTACCAGATGGGATAAAATTACCTTTTCAAGAATCAAATACTACCACAACCACTAAAGCTATTGAACAACTTGTTATTAGTTATGGATTATATAAAGAATCAGAACCAAGTACATGCCCAAATAAACCTTTAACTTTAATAGTTAATGAAGATAAATCATTTTTATATACTAACATAACTTTTGATACTATAAATAATACATGTAATAGTGATGATATATCTGGAACATATACTCTAAATAATGATAATATTTCCTTAACTAAAGAAAACGGAGAAGTAATAATAGTAAATGTTGCAAATGAAGAAGGTAAAACTATTCTTTCAGTTCCTATTAATGATAAAACCATAAAATTATATAGTGCAACCTAACATGAATATAAAAAATATAAATATCGAAGATTTAATCAATAATTTAGATTTTAAAACAAATAAATTAAAAAAAATAAATGATTATTTAAATCTAACTTCTTACCAAATAAGTGTGTTAGATAAAATGAAAATAGAATATAAAAATATTGTTACATTAAATGAATTAATTTATTTAATTAATGAAGCTTATGAAGAAACATTAGATGAAGAATTAGAAATTATTCTAGACGAAATATCAGAACGTAATTATTATGAAAATACTAA
>JAQUFX010000019.1 GCA_028684435.1 Bacilli bacterium | reverse complement strand
ATTTCATACTTTATTTAGCAGCCATTCCTCCATCAATACGATATTCAATTCCAGTAATATATGTAGATAAGTCTGATGCTAAAAAAAGAATCATATTAACAATATCTATATTTTGAGCATATTTTCCCAATGGAATATCTTTAACTAAATTATCTCTTACTGCATCTGGAGCACCTGGTGCTACTTTAATTTCGATATTTCTCATCATATTATTATCTACTGGACCAGGACATATAGCATTTACTCTAACATTAAAAGGTGCGGATTCTAGAGCAGCTGATTTATTAATACCTAATAAAGCATGCTTGGATGCAACATAGGGAGCCATTCCTAAACAACCTATAAAACCTGCTATTGAGCTAGTATTAATTACACTACCCTCTTTATTTTCATACATTATTGGTAAAACGTGTTTAAGACCATAATATGCTCCTTTTACGTTTACATCTAAAACATAATCTAAATCTTCTTTTTTTGTTTCGATTATTGAAGCTACATCTCCTTCTACACCAGCATTATTCAAAAATATATCAATTGTTCCAAATTTATCAATTGTTTGAGCTACATATTTTTTTACTTGCTCTTCATTACTAACATCAGCAGTAATAAATAAACTATTATCATTATTTAATTTTATTTTCTTTTTTAATTCATCTAAATTATTATTGCTAATATCAACAAGACTTAGCTTTGCTCCTCTTTTAGCAAATTCTTTTGCTGCTTCAAGTCCTATACCTCCTGTTGCTCCTGTTATTAAAACTACTTTATTTTCAAAATTCATTTTTATATCCTCCTATTTTATTATAACAAAAAAAACGAAAAATATAAATATATTTAATATTTACTTTTAAAATATTTTCTGATATTTTCAAATTTTTATTAATATTTTTTTTAAAATAAAAATTAGAGAATAATTTCACTAATTTATTGTTATCCTTGCCATCTATATAATACATCACAGTTACTAGAATATGGCATTGGATTGGGTAGGTCCATTTTAATCAGTAAGGGTATTTTAAATGCCCCACCAAATGAGACTAAAGTACCTGCTTGAAGAGAGTTTAACTTTTCAATAATATCTGATGATATATTAGGTAACATCTTTTCTACATATTCAATATCTTTTGGATGGGTCATTTTATGAACTAAAAAGTTACTCATTTGAGCTACAACAGTTTCACTAATATCTCCAGGTCTTTGGCTTATTAAATCAATTAATACACCATATTTTCTTCCTTCTTTAGCAATTCGTTCAAATATATTATAACCTAATAAGAATTGATCATTATCATGAACTACATATCTATGGGCTTCTTCAATAATTAAATGAAAAGGAATTGAAGCTCTTACTTTTCTAGTTTTAGAAAAATCAAATATCATTTTACTTATGATTTTTACTATTACTTTAGCTAGAATATCATCTATATCTTCAAGATTAATATTAATTAATTGACTTCTTTTATTATTCATAACTATTAAACTAGAAATATAAGTATCTAAATTAATATATTGTTTAACATCAAAATATCTTCTATTTTTACTATTTATTAATGAGTTTAATCTTACTTTAAGAATGATAGAAGAATCTTGCATTATAGTATTATTTAAAAATCCTTCACCAATTAAAGTGAAATTTAAAGCTTTTTCTAAATCTAATAATGTAAAAAAAGCATCATTTGGAACATCCATAGTACCTTCTAGATTATCATTTAAATGCTTCGCTACATATTCATTAATAAGTACTGATTCACCAAATTCACCTTTAGAATCTATTTTAAAACATTCTGAAAATCTCCTTGTATATCCAATACCAGGAAGTTCAGCATTCATATTAAATGCTGTTGTTGAACATGAAGCTATGATAGTAAAGATATCATTTTTCTTCCCACTTGCATTTAGATTACTAAATAATACAGCTTGAATAGCTTTAGCTATTAAATGATTTTTTAATTCTTCCGTTTTTTGATCATTTTTGCTAAACATTTTAGCTAATTTCATCATTCGATCAATAATCGTTAATTGTGAGTGATTTTCAGCTGATAACAATAAAGCTAAATCATCATTTGTTAATAAATATATTGGGATTTGTAATAACATATCAGTATCTTCAGTAGGATTAGTAGTTAAAAATTTATATTGATAATTTTCATTAAATTCATTTATTACTCTAAAAGCTGTTTTATATTCTCCATAAGCATCAAATATAAATATATTGGCATTATAAGATAAAAAGTTTTTATTTAAAAAGACATTTTGAATAATTCTTGATACTGAACATGACTTACCTGAACCAGAGTTCCCGAATATAGCTAAATGATTGGAAAAGAGATCATTTATATCTACAAATATGCTTCTGTTTTCATAGGTAGGACTTTTCCCTATATATAAACTTTTAATATCAAGTTTTCCCATAATAATATCTAATTCATTATCATTTATAACCCTCAAATTAGATGTAAGAGATGGTTTTTTAATTGTACCGGCAATAAATCTATCACCAGCAAATTCACCAAGTAATTCAATCCTGACTGTATCTTCATCAACATTTTTTACTTCTCCTAATAATTTATCGTTACTACTTTCAAAAACAATATGTAAATTCATCAAGTTTGCAATTATTTGTCCTTCTTTATTAATATAAACTACAGCATTGTTGTCACTAATATATTTAATTTTTCCAAACATAATTAATCAACCTCTTTTACTATAAAAAGTATAACATAGATAAATATAAAATAACAGAATAAAAAATAGTTAGAATAAACTAACTATTATCATCTTTTTTTACTAATAAAATCATTTGTTACATCTATTGCTTCATTAATAGTAGTTGGTGTTAAAAATTGATACTTCTTTTTATCTATTTCCCAGTTATTTTTATTAGTTTCTATAAAACTATGTTTAAATAATGGCCCTTGTAAATCATAATCTCTTAAGAATTCATCTTGTTTAATTTTTCTTTCTAAAATTTCGAAGACTTTATATTCATCAATTTTACTGCTGCCTAAAATAGTATGAATATCAAAAAAATCTTTTAATCTTCTAAATTCTCTAGATAATATCGTATATAATTTTAAATGTAATAAAACTACATATAATTTACTAGCTAAATGTTCTTCAATTGAAATAGATTGAGTATTAAAATTTTTATCTTCAGCAAAAAGTAAAGGCACCGATGATGCTGAATAATCTAATAGTTCTTCTCTTTTTAAATCAATTGATATCCTTCCTGTTTTTCCATCAAAATCACATAAAATTTTATAATTTAATGTCGCATTAGTTGTTGTAAATTGATTTATTATTTTGAATTTTATATCATCATCATTATTATTATTAATAATAATTTTATCTATTTGTTCTTTAGCTTCTTCAATTCTATTAAAAGTTATAATATCAATATCTGTTAATGGACGCTCAATTTTTCCTAGTCTTATAAATTGAGAATAACTACCTTTTAATACAAGTTTCATACTAATATTATTATAAAGTTTTTCTAAAAATGCTCTTGTAAAATAATAATTATATCCATAATTAGAATTAATTTTATATTTATTAGTTTCTCTTTGAATATATCCTTTTAATTGATTACCATTTTCAATCATATAATACCTCATTATAATTTTATTATATCATATTTTGTTTTTATTATTTATTATAATTTAGATAATAATATTTCTTTAGCTTTTACTGGGTTAGCTTTACCTTTTGTTTCTTTCATAATTATACCAACAAAATAATCAAATACTTTTGTTTTACCAGCTTTATATTCTTCAATTTGGTTTTGATTGTTATCAAGAATATTTTGAATAATTAATAATAATTCTTCATCATTATCAATTTGCTCAATACCATATTTTTTAATTAATATTTCTGGTTCTTCTTTTTCATCAAGTATTAAGTAGAATAATTCTTTAGCTTGTTTAGAACTTATAGTGCCCTTATTTAAATAATTTAAAATATTTAAAAGTCTTTTGGGAGTTAAAAATATATCATCTATTTCTACATCGTGTTTATTGATATACCCCAAAATTTGACTCGTAATCCAGTTTGACGCTTCTTTAGGATTTATACCTAATTCTAGACATTCTTCAAAATAATCACTTACTTCTTTAGCTTTAACTAATACTCCAGAGTCATATGATGATAAATTATAATCTTTTATGTATTTAGCTTTTCTTTCGAGTGGCAACAATGGTATTTCAGATTTAATTTCTTCAATCCATTCTTTTTCAATCTTAATTTTCGGAATATTTGCATCTACATAATACTTATAATCAATACTTTCTACCTTTTCTCTCATTCTGATAGTAGTTCCAGATTCTTCATCCCATCTTCTAGTTTCTTGAATTATTTCATTATTTTTACCAGCTTCAATAAGTTCAGTTTGTCTTTTAATTTCATAAAGAATGGCTGCATAAACATTACTAAATGAATTTACATTTTTAACTTCTACTTTAGTACCTAATTCAGTGCTGTTTTCTTCCTTTAATGAAACATTTACATCACATCTAATTTGACCTTTTTTAGTATCAGCTTCAGAACAATCTGTATATTTATAAATATTTCGTAAATGTTCTAAAAAAGCTACTGCAGCTTCTGGACAGTAGATACAAGGATCAGTTACAATTTCTAAAAGCGGTACACCACTACGATTATAATCAATTAATGAATAATCAAAATAATGATCAAGTGATGCGGTATCTTCTTCTAAATGAATATCATGGATAGTAATAGGCACTAATTCATTATTTACTTCAACATCAATTTTACCATTTATACCAATTGGTTTTGTGTTTTGAGTAATTTGGTAATTTTTTGGTACATCAGGATAATAATAATTTTTACGATCAAATATTAATACTTTAGGTATTTCACAATTTAAACATAAGGCCATTTTAATAGCTTTTTTAACAGCTTCTTTATTTACAATAGGAAGTGTTCCTGGAAAAGCTAAATCGATAGCAGTTACTGATGAGTTAGGAATATCATTATAGTTATTTAATGATTTAGAAAATACTTTAGTTTTAGTATTTAGTTCACAGTGCATTTCTAAGCCAATTACTACTTTTAAAGCCATTATTTCCACCCCTTAGTTGTTTGATTTTTATACCCTAATTTTTCTTCAATAGTATAAGCAATATTGAGTATATTAGCATCATCTTTAATTTTACCAGTAATATTTACTCCAATAGGCATATCGTTTACAAAACCTGATGGAATTGTGATTGAAGGATAACCTCCAAAATTAGCAATTGCTAAATATTGTTCTGTTCTTAAATGAGAACTTCTAATACCATTAATATTTGGAGCTGGTTCACTACTAGCAGGTAATATCAAGCCATCGTACTTAATAAATAATTCATTCATTTTATTAACAATTAAATGACGTACTTTAGCAGATGCAAATAAATATTTTTCTTGATTTTCTTTTTGTAATACGTATGACCCGATGACAAATCTTCTTTTAATTAAAGAAGAAAAACCTTTAGTACGATGATCTTTCATCATTTCATCAATAGTATTACCTTTACCTCTTGGACCAAATATAATTCCAGTTAAATTAGACATATTACTTGTAGCTTCAGCTGATGCAATGGTAAGATAAGTTGGATATATTGAATCTAATAATTTTTGATCAAAACTTTCTTCTTCAATTTCGATTCCTAATTCTTTACATTTTTTAATTGTTTTATTAAATTCTTTTAAAGTCTTTATTACTTCATCATTTTTTTCTTCATAATTATTAATATCACATATTTCTTTTATATAAAATAATTTTTTGTTTTTAACATTACCATCTAATGAATTTAATAAATTAATATTTTCACTATTCCAAGAAGTCATATCATATTCATCTTTACCTTTTATTTGATCTATAACAATAGCAGCATCTTCTACACTTGTAGAAAGTACTCCGACTGTATCTAAAGATGAAGCAAAAGCAAAAACACCAAATCTAGATACTAATCCATAAGTTGGTTTATAACCTACTATTCCACAATGAGCAGCAGGAATTCTAATTGAATCACCAGTATCAGTTCCTAAAGCATAAGGAACAATTCCAGCTGCTACTGCTGCTGCTGATCCAGAAGATGATCCTCCGGTTATTTTATTTATATTCCAAGGATTTTTAACAGGACCTGTTGCAGCAATTAAACCTGTTCCTCCCATACCTAATTCATCCATAGCTGTTTTTCCTATTATAACTGCTCCAGATTCTTGTAATTTTTTTATTGCCGTAGCATCAAAATAAGGAATATAATCCTTTAAAGTATTTGAAGAACCAGTTGATAATATATCTTTAGTAGAAAAATTATCTTTAATTGCTACTGGAATTCCTGAAAGTAAATTATCACTTTTAATTCTTTTAGCATCTTTGATAATAGTAACAAAAGCATTTAATTCTTTTTGTGATTTTTCTGCATTAGTAATAGCTTCTTTTACTAAATCATCACTAATAATCTCATTATTTTTTATTTTATTATGTAATTTCCTAATCATTATCCCACCACCTTAGGTACTTCTATTTCTCTTCCTTGAGTAAAATCGGCATTTGATAATAAATCTTCTATATCATGACCTTCTTCATATTCATCATCTTCTCTTAAAGAAGTTTCATATAAATCAAAAGGATGAGTTAAAGGCTTTAAATCATTTATTTCTTTTATTTCTGATATTACATTCATACTATTAGCAACAAAAGTAAGTTCTTCAACAATATCTTTAACTTCTTCTTCACTAATCCCAATTAATAATTTATCAGCTAAATTAGTTACTTCTTCATTAGTAAATTTATGATTCATATTTTCCCTCCTTAATAATCGAAATCCCTAAATCTTTTAATTGATTATTATCAACATTTGCTGGTGCTTCACACATTAAATCAGAAGCTGTTTGTGTTTTAGGAAAAGCGATAACATCTTTAATATTGTCAGTTCCAAATAATAGCATAACTATACGATCTAGTCCAAATGCTAATCCTCCATGAGGAGGCGTACCATATTTTAAAGCATCTAAGAAAAATCCGAATTTTTCTTGGGCCTCTGTTTCACTAATCCCTAAAGCTTTAAATACTTCTTGTTGCATTTTTTGATCATGGATTCTAATTGAACCACCACCAAGTTCATAACCATTTAATACCATATCATAAGCTACTGATAAACATTCTTCTGGTTTGTTTAATTTTTCAATTGATTCTGGCATTGTAAAAGGATGATGAGTTGCCATATATCTTTTTTCAGTATCTGAATATTCAAACATTGGAAAATCAGTAATAAATAAGAAGTTTAATTTTGATTTATCAATTAAATTAAAATCATTAGCTATTTTTAATCTTAAAGCTGCTAAAGAAGAAAATACTATTTTAGGCACACCACAAACTATTAATACTAAATCACCATTTTCAACTTTTAATTCTTTTCTAATAGTTTCCTGAATTTCAATTTCTAAATTTTTAGCTATTACGCCGGTAAACTCATTATTATCATATTTTAACCAAGCTAAACCTTTGGCGCCATATATCTTAACAAATTCGGTTAGACGATCTATTTCGTTACGAGAATATTTGTTTTCTTTAACAACTAATCCCTTGGCAATTCCACCATTATTAATAGCATTAGCAAAGACATTCATAGAAGTGTTTTTTAATATTTCAGTTAAATCTTGTAATTCTAAACCAAATCTAGTATCAGGTTTATCACAACCATATTTATTCATAGCTTCTTGATAAGTAAAACGTGGAAATTTATAATCTATATTTTTATTAGTACTTTCTTTTACAACATGTTTAATTAATTCTTCAGCCATAAATAAAATATCTTCTTCTTTAACAAAACTCATTTCAATATCTACTTGTGTAAATTCAGGTTGTCGATCAGCTCTTAAATCTTCATCTCGAAAACATTTAGCAATTTGATAATATTTTTCAAAGCTAGAAATCATTAATACTTGTTTAAAAATTTGGGGGCTTTGAGGTAAAGCATAAAAAGATCCTCTATTAATTCTTGAAGGTACTAAATAATCTCTAGCTCCTTCAGGAGTACTTTTACATAAAATTGGAGTTTCAAATTCAATAAAACCATTATTATCTAAATAAGATCTAAAAGCTTTATTAATTTTATGCCTCATTATCATAATATTTTTTAATTTATTCCTTCTTAAATCTAAATAACGATATTTTAAAGATATTTGTTCATTTATTTCTTTATCTTCATAAATGTTAAAAGGTAATGATTCACTTTTACTTAAAATAGTTAAATTACTTGCTATTAACTCAACATCACCAGTTTTTAAATTAAGATTTATTTCACTATCAGTTCTTTTTGATAAAGTGCCTATTACTTCAATGCAATATTCATTTTTTAAATCTTCAGCTAATTCAAAGTTATCTTTTAAATATTCTCTATTAAAAACAACTTGAAGTATTCCACTTCTATCTCTTAAATCAACAAAGATAACTCCCCCCATATCTCTTCTTTTATTAACCCAGCCATAAACAGTTATTTCTTTATCAATATCTTTTACTCTAAATTCACCATTATTATATTTTTTCATTTATTTACCCTCCATTTTTTTAATATTTTTTATTTAACTAAATTTCCTTTTTGACAATGATTTAAAAATTCTGAAGTTTGATATTTAATTTTGATTTTAAATACTCATAAATATTAATATCATTATAATAATTATTTTTTTTATTTAAGTATCCATATTTAATATTTTGCATTAAATCTTGAATTTCATTAATTTTTTTTATTATAAATTAGTATCTAAATAATCAATTAAATTATTAATTTTTATTTTTTGTTCATCTTTAGTTAAGTTATCCTTTAATGTAATCTTATTTTCTTTTAAATCTTGATCATTTAAAATAACTAAATACTTAGGTTTTAATCTTTCAATTGATTTAAATTGAGCTTTTAAACTTTTATTTAAGTAATCTGTTTCAGTTATAAAACCATTTAATCTTAAATCCTGAACTAAATATGATGCAGTTTCTTTTTCATTTTTTGATACATACATCACATAAACATCAATATCTTCTCTTAAATCTAGATTTATATTGCTATTATCCATAGCAAGGATAGTGCGATCATATCCCATTGCAAAACCTACTGCGGGAATACTTGGACCACCTAATTTTTCTATTAAACCATTATAACGCCCACCGCCACCTAAAGCTATATTACCTAATCCTGGTACATCAGCTATAATTTCAAATACAGTATAATCATAATAATCAAGTCCTCTAACTAAGGAAAAATCTTCTTTATAATTAATATCCATTAACTCTAAATATTCTTTTAAATTATTATATCTAGTTAAACTTTCTTCATTTAAAAAATCAATTATTTTAGGAGCTTTTTCAAATAATTCTCTATCCCTATCAATTTTACAATCTAATATTCTTAAAGGATTATTTTTTAATCTTTTTTGACAATCTTCACATAAATAATTTATTAGAGGATTAAAATATTTAATTAAAGCCTCTCGATATTTATCTCTTGAATCTTTATCACCTAAAGTGTTTAATACAATAGTAACATTTTTTAAACCAAGTAAATTATACGTATTATAAGCAACACTAATTACATCAATATCTGCGTAAATATCATCTGAGCCAATAAATTCTACTCCAAACTGAGTAAATTCTCGATATCTTCCTGCTTGAGGTCTTTCATAACGATACATTTTGCCATTATAAAATACTTTAGTTGGCTCAGTAATATTTCCATAAAGTTTATTTTCTATAAACCACCTAACTACACCAGCAGTTCCTTCTGGCCTTAAAGTTAGACTTCTATCTCCTCGATCTTTAAATGTATATGTTTCTTTATTAACAATATCTGTATCTTCACCTACTCCGCGATGATATAATTCACTTGCTTCAAATATTGGTGTTTCAATATAATCATAATTATATTTATTACAAACGCTTCTTAATATTTCATTTACATACTCTCTTTTTTTAGCGTCTATTCCATATACATCCATAGTTCCTTTTGGTTTTGAAATCATTATTATTCCTCCTTTAAAAAATAAAAAACACCAATTATGTAAGGACGAAAAAGATATCTTTTCCGCGGTGCCACCTTACTTTACAAGTGTACGCTCATTTTAATATTTATCGCATATTAACGTTTGTTTTTATAAAAGTTGTTCTTATTTATTACTTATATAGGCTTTCCCACCACTTAGCCTTCTCTTTAATATAGTTTAATAAAATATTTCTTTCAAACAAATAACTACCATCATATTACTCTAATTAACCGAAAAAGTCAACTAGGTTAATTTATTATCGTCATCATTTTTAATTAATTTTAAATGTTTACTATCTTCAGAAATATTCTCTTTTTTATTTTTTTTATTAACAATAATAAATTTTTGACGACTTATATTAGACAAATCATTAGAAAATTTATTTACAATCGATTCTTCGGTTTCGTCTAATACTAAACCATAAATAGTTTCTAAATTATCATTTAATGATCTTAATAATTTTGAATCTACTTCAACAAAATTATAATCATCTAAACATTGATTAACAAAAATATTTAATTCTTTAAATTCTTTATAATAATCATAACTAAAATTATGTAATTCTGATACTAGCTCTAATAAATTTCTTGCTTTTATTAAAACATCTTTTAGTGAATAAAAATTTATTATTTTAATTTTCCATCTATTTATATCAGAAATTTCTTTGATATTATTATTATATATTACATTGCCTTTTTTATTAATATAAAATGTATCATTGCTAAAAATATCTTTATATAAAATATAAGGATTTGATCCTACTATACCAATTATTTCTTCTAGTTTTTCAAAGGCAATAAAATAGTTACTAGTTCGTGTTGTACCATCTTTAAACATTATAACTTCCACTAACATTCCCATATAAATACTATTTAATATCATTCTATGATTGTCAATTTTGGTCATTATACATCACTCTTTTACTATATATCAAAATTATTTAAATATTCTTTTAAAACATTTACGGTTTTAAAAGGTAAATATTTTTCTAAATTTTTATCATCAGCTTCTTTAATGTTTTTAACACTACCAAATACATTAATTAATACTGATTTTCTTTTTGGTCCTATACCAGGTACATTATCTAAAATACTAGAAATAGAACCTTTACTTCTTAACTGTTTATGATAATTAATAGTATATCTATGTACTTCATCTTGTATTCTGGTCAAGTAATGAAATAAATTACTTGTTTTATCAATTTTATAAGCTTCTAACTTATCTCCATCAATTAATTCATTTGTTTTATGATCTTTATTTTTAACTAAACCACATATTTTAATATTAAGATGTAACTCTTCAATTACTTCTTTAGCAGCTCGTATTTGATTTACTCCTCCATCTACTAAAATTAAATCAGCTAATATGTTTTTTTCTATTAATGCCTTTTGATATCTACGATAAATAATTTCTTTCATTGCATTAAAATCATCATTTTTATCAATAGTAATCTTATACTTTCGATATTCTTTTGGCATTGGAGTTCCATCTATAAATACTACCATCCCAGAAACAGCGAAAGAACCAAAAAGATTCGAATTATCAAAAGCATCTATCCTTATAATATTAATTCCTAATAAATCAGATAATTCTTTATTAGCTCCCTTACTTCTAAATAATAAATTTTCTTTTTTTTGATAATTATTTATAACATTTATTTTAGCATTTTCATAAGCCATATTAAGTATTTTTCTTTTATTACCTTTTATAGGAACTATTATATTAGTTTTTAATACTTCTTTTAATAACTTAATATTTAATTCTTGAGGAACTAATATTTGTTTAGGTATTTCTTTCTTATTATAAAATAATGCTATATATGATTCCAATTCTTCAAGATAATTATTTTGAGCATAAAGTACATCATTAAATGAGCCTATTAATTTACCACCTCTTATAAATAGTATTTCAATTCCTAAAAAACCTTTATAATAGTAATAATTAATTACATCTAAATTCTCTTTATTATATAGCTCTACTTTTTGTTTTTCGAGTATTATTTCAATATAATTTAGTTCATTTTTAAGTTCTAAAGCAAGTTCATAATTCATTTCTTTAGAATAATAATTTAATTTCTCTAATAGTTTATTTTTAATAATTAAATCATTACCTTTTAAAAATGAAATTATATCATTTTCCATTTGCTTAATTTTTGTTTCTTTTATATCATAATTACAATAACCTAAGCATTCATTAATATGATAAAAAAGACATACTTCTTTAGATAAACCTTGACATTTTTTTAAAGGATATAATCGATTTATTAAATTAACCATTCTTCGAGCTGCATAAGCATTAACATAAGGTCCAAATAATAATCTATCTTTATACTTTTTTACCTTTAAATATCTTACAACTCTTAATTTTGGATATGGTTTTTTGATTAATTCAATATAAGGATAACTTTTATCATCTTTTAATAAAATATTATATTTAGGATTATATTCTTTAATTAAATTCAGTTCAAGAATAAATGATTCTAATTCTGTTTCCGTAACTATATATTTAAAATATACTATTTCACTAACCATTTTAGCTGTTTTTCCAGTATTTTGCCTACGAAAATAAGAACTTAATCTTTTTTTTAAGTCTTTCGCTTTGCCAACATATATAATAATATTATTTTCATTATACATTTGATATGAACCAGGTTTATTAGGAACTAATTTTAATTCTTCATTAAACATAATAATCACTATATATATTATACAGCATTTTTTAAATAATTATAGTATAATTAATAAAGGTGATTAACTATGAAATTAATAAATACTTCCTTTATTGAAGAAAAAAAAAGTAAATTTTATGGTTATATATATGAAATAAATAATTTAGAGGAAATAAAAATAATATTAGACAGCTTAAAAAAAGATCATAAAAATTTTAAACATGCTCCCTATGCTTATAAATTTAATAATACAGCTGGTAAAACCGATGATAAAGAACCTAATAATACAGCTGGTATTCAAATACTAAATGTTTTAATTAGAAATAATTTAAATAATCATTTAATAGTTATTATTAGATATTATGGAGGTATTAAATTAGGAGCTTCTCTTTTACTTCGTAGTTATAATAAAGCGGCAAATTTATGTATAAAATAATGTTTTTTACATAATCTTTATTAGGTGGTTTTATGAATCAAATAATAAAATATTTAAAAGTCATGGTCATACCAGTATCTTTTGTTTTTATTTTTCCTTTAATACTTGGAATTCTTAATTTACTAAAAATTAAAACTTATAATGTTACTATTCTAATATTTATGGTAATAATATCATTAATAAGTGGCTTTCTTATAGGTAAAAAGAGTGAAAAAAAAGGCTATTTAAATGGACTTATTTTAGGAATATTATTTTGTTTATTCTTATTTATATTTAGTTTATTATTTAAAGATAGTTATAATATAAATACCATTATTTATTATTTAATTATTATAGTTAGTTCTAGTATTGGATCAATGTTTGGAATCCAAAAAAAAGAAACAGATTAATGTTTCTTTTTATTTGTTTTTAGAATCAATAATTATTGTAACTGGTCCATGATTTTTAATATCTAATATCATGTCACCACCAAATACTCCTGGATATGTTTTAATATATTCATTTAATTTAAAATTAAATGAATCATATAATTTTAAAGCTTCATCACCGTTCATTGCATTCATATAGCTAGGTCGATTACCATCTTTAGTAATAGCTTGAAGGGTAAATTGACTTATTGATAATATTTCCCCCTTGATATCTATAATACTTTTATTCATAATACCATTTTCATCATCAAAAACTCTTAATTTAAGAATTTTATTAACTAAATAATTTAAATCTTCTTCAGTATCATTTTTTGATATCCCTATTAATATTACAAAACCATATTTTATTTGATTAACTATTTTATTATTTACAGAGACTTTTCCTTCTTTACATCTTTGAATAACTACTTTCATTTTATTACCTTCTTTAATATATTTTTCATAAATCTAACTAATTCAAGAGCATAATCTTTTTCAATATCATTTATTATATCAATATAGATTTCAGCACCATCAATACTATTATTTTTATCTAAACTTACTATTGTTTTTATTAATTTTCGTGGTGTATATTTTTCAAACATTTTATTATTTATACTAATTAAAAATTTCATTTTGTCTCCTTATTTTGTATGCTAGTAAAAAATTATTTTTATCTTATTATTTCTGTTATATAATTTAGTTTACGTAACTCTTCAATAAAATTATTTAATTCCTTTTTATCTTTTACTTTTATTTGTAATTCATAATCAATTAAATAATTAGTCTCATATTCTTTAATACCATTTATAGATACATTTTTCAAACTAGCTTTAGTAATTATTTCCAAGATATTATTTTTATTAGAATCAGTTTTTATTAATAATTTAGTATTAAATTTTTTATTATCAGTTATATCCATATTCCACTTGACGTCAATTAATCTTGAGGAAATATTTTTTATATTTAAGCAGTCTTTTTTATGAACAGTTACTCCTTGACCTTTTGTTACATAACCAATTATTTCATCACCAGGTACCGGATTACAACATGCTGCTATTGAAACTAAAATATTATCCATTCCTGAAACTATAATATTATTTTTATAATTATTTTTATTATTATCAGAATATTTATGTAAACGACCTAATAAAATATCTTCAACTGCTTTTTTATCTTCGTGAATTAAATTTATAATATATGTTGCTGTATATCTTAAAGAACCAATACTTAAAAGTAAATCATCATAATTACTTAATTTTAAATCTTTAAGCAATTTATTAATATTTTCTTCTTTTAATACTTCATTTATACTTAATTTTTGTTTTCTTATTTCTTTTTCAAGTAATTCTTTACCTCTTTCAGTATAATTTTCACGATCTTTTTTACTGAAATAAGATTTAATTTTATTTTTAGCTTGGGTAGTTTTAATAAAGCCTAACCAATCTTTATTTGGTTTAGCTTGCTGGTTAGTATTAATTTTTATAATATCACCATCATTAAGTTCATAATTAAGAGGAACAATGGAATTATTTACTATAGCTCCAATAGTTTTATCACCAATATTGGAATGAATCCGGTAGGCGAAATCAATTGGTGTACTTCCTATAGGTAGTTCCATTACATCTCCTTTAGGAGTAAAAACATATATTTGTTTGCTTAAGAATTCTTCTTCAATATTTTTAGCAAATATCTCATCACTTTTTTCTTCAATATTGTTTTCAATAATAGTTCTAAATAATTCTAGTTTTTGTTCCATAATATTTTGAACATTTTTACCGTGTTCTTTATAAGACCAATGAGAAGCTACTCCATTTTCTGCAATTACATCCATTTCGGGAGTTCTTAATTGAATTTCAAAAATATGACCATCACTACCAAATACAGATGTATGAAGAGATTGATACATATTAGCCTTCGGCATAGCAATAAAATCTTTAAATCTTTTTGGAATAGATCGATATTTAGCATGAATTAAACTGACAACTAAATAACAATCGCTTTCAGTAGGTACGATTAATCTCATTGCTAATATATCATATAAATCAGACCATTTACGACCAGTAGTTAATTTAGTATAAATACTATGGACACTTTTTACGCGGGCTTTTATTTCAAATTTTATATTATGATTAATTAAAATATCGCAAATATTTTTTTTCATATCTTCTAGACTACTTGCTAGTTCTTCTCTTGTTCCATCTAATTTATCTAATATTTCTTGATATATATCTGGTTTTAAATATTTTAAACATAAATCTTCAAGTTCACTTTTAATACTATTTATTCCAAGACGATGGGCAATTGGAATTAATACATCCATTGTTTCTTTAGCTTTTTGTTTTCTTATTTTTTCTGGCAAGGCATAAGCTGTTCTCATATTATCTAAACGATCTGCTAATTTAATAATTAATACTCTAAAATCCTCACTTAATCCAACTAATATTTTTCTTAAATAAATACTAGAAGATTCATTATAATCAGTTAATTTAACTTTTCTTAATTTATATAGATTATCAACAATAACTTTTACTTCATGACCAAATTTTTTTTCTATTATTTCATTAGAAACATCACCTAATTCGGTAGTTTCATGTAAAAGAGAAGATACTAAAGTTATAGCATCTACATTTAAATCACATACAATATCAGTCACTTCTAAAACATGCTCTATTACATCATCACCATTTAACCTTTTCTGTCCATAATGAACTGTTAAAGCAAATTTATAGGCTTCATTTAGAAAATCTTTTTCTTCATTAGTAAAATCTGAATTATTAATTTTTACTAAAATTTTATCATATGTAGTCATTATTTACTCCCCTACAATACTTCGTCTTTTTCTATCTTTTTATTATTTTTTTGTATATTATTTGATACATATTCTTCAAGAATATAATTAGGAGTTGATAATATATCATTAACTAAATCAAAAAGAGTAATTTTGGTACTTTTATTCCAATAATTTTTTCTTAAATAGTTCCATATATCTTCTTCTTTAATGTAACTAATTCCATTTCTTTTTAAATCATTTTTTTTAGTAACAAGTGCTGGATATAATTTCTTATATAGTTCATCTAATGTATTAAATTTAAAATCCTCCATATTATTCTCCCTTAAATAAATATATACTTTATTTCATATATTTATTATATAACATTTTTTTAACTTTTTAAAGGGAGAGATAATGAAAAATAAGTTTATTAAAAGTACATTAATATTAATTATTGGAGGTATTTTAACTAAATTATTTAGTTTTATTATTAAAATATATTTTACTAGAATAATTGGAACAGATGGAATTAATATTTATTCAATTATTATGCCAACATACAGTTTACTTATAACTATTACGCAATTAGGATTTCCGATTGCTATTTCTAATATTATTGCTAAAGGTAATAAATCAGGTAAAAATGTTATATTTTCTATTATTCCCGTTTCTTTAATATTAAATTTGTTTTTAATTTTAATTGTTATTTTTTCGGCTAAATATTTAACTGCTAATCTACTTTATGAACCAAGAGCTTTTTTACCTTTAATATGTCTTTCCTTTGTTTTGCCTTTTATATCAATAGCAAGTATTATTAGAGGTTATTTTTTTGGTAAACAACAAATGATACCTCATACAATGTCAAATATATTAGAACAATTCTTTAAATTTTTTATTGTAATATTAATCTTACCTCATTTATTAAAATACGGAATTATATTTGCCGTAAGTGGTTACATTCTGATTAGTATAATTTCGGAAACAATTTCTATTATTATCTTTTTATTATATTTACCTAAAAATTTCACCATTAAAAAAGAAGATATTAAACCTGATACAGGCACTATAAAAGAAGTCTTAAGTATTGGACTTCCTAGTGTAGGAGGAAGAATAATTGGTAATATTGGTTTTTTTTTAGAACCAATCATCCTTTCATTTGTAATGATAAGTGTTGGATATTCTTCATCTTTTGTAGTATCACAGTATGCAATATATAATACCTTTGTTATCGGAGTATTAATAGTTCCAACTTTTTTTATTACTGCTTTAGGAACAGCTTTAATACCAGAAATTTCTAAAACTAGTTATGATAAAAAAAGAACAAAAAAAATATATTTAAAATCGCTTTCTCTATCTTTTGTTTTTGGAGTTATAGCTAATGCTTTTATTTTTATTTTTGCTGAGCAAATACTTCAAATTGTCTTTCATACTTCTGATGGAGTGAATTATATTAAAGTTTTAGCCTTTTTCTTTATCTTTTATTATTTAGAAGCACCAATGGCTAGTACTCTTCAATCACTAGGATATGCAAAATATTCAATGACCACTACAACTATAGGAATTATTATTAAGCTTATTTTTATTATTATTTTATCTTTATTTAAAATTGGGATATACTCTCTTATATTCGCTGAAGTTATGTTTATATTTATTGTCGTAATTTTAAATTATTTTAAAATTAAAAAGATTTTAAATTAAAAAAAGCTTATCTAAGCTTATTTTTTTAATATTTCAATAGCACGACGCATTTTTAAATCATAGCCAATCATATCTTCATTACCAATCATTTTTAATAATTCTTCTTCAGTTACTTGATACATTTCAGCCATTCTCTTAGTTTCTTCTTTTACTTCTTCATCAAGAACTTCTATTTTTTCTTTTTTTACAATTTCTTCTAGTAAATATCTTGATTTTATACGGTTTATAGCTTCTGGTTCCATCATTTTTTTAAGTGATTCAATATTAGATTTAGTAAATTCTAAATACTGATCTAATGTTAAACCTTGCGTTTGTAATTGATTAGTATATTGATTTATAATTCTTTCAACTTCATCTTCAATAATTTCAGAGTTAATTTCTACTTCTAAATTTTCAATTGCTTTTTTTAGAAGTTCATCAATATATTTATTTTCAGCATCACCTTTTTTATGTTCAAGTAAATGTTTACTTATTTCACTTTCTAATTCGGTTTCAGTTTTAACATTTTCATAACCTAAATCTTTATAGAAATCTTCATTTAATTCTGGTAATATTCTTTTTTTAATCCCAACTACTTTAACAGTGAATTCAACATCTTTATTTTTTAATTCTTCAACATAATCTTCTGGAAATTTTAATTTAATAACTTTTTCTTCATTTACTTTCATTCCGATTAAACCAGTTTCAAAACCTGGGATAAAAGTACTAGAACCTATTTCAAGAGGATAATCTTGACCACTTCCACCTTCAAGTTCTTTTCCATCTACAATCCCTTTAAAATTAATAACTGCTGTAGATCCATCTTCAACAATACCATCATTATTTTCTACAATATCAACATATTTCTGTCTTAAAGCTTTAATTTCAGCTTTAATTTCATCAGCTGTAACACTAACATCTTCTAATTCAACACCCAAATTTTTATATTTACCTAATTTTATTTCTGGTCTTTCTATGATGGTGAATTTAAATGTTGCATCATGATCGCATATATGAGTTACATCTACTTTCGGTTCACAAACTGGAGCTAAATTATTTTCAGCAATTACTTTCTTATAAAGGTCATTTAAACTTAAATCAACTGCATCAGAAAATAAAGCTTCAATACCTACTTTTTTAATAAAAACATCTTTAGGTACTGCTCCTTTTCTAAAACCATCTATTTTAATATCTTTCTTTTGTTTTTTATAGGCTTTATCTAGTGCTTCTTCCCATTCCTTACCTTCAACTTTTACTTCTATTTCTTTAATATTTTTCATCTTTTTTCCTCCTCGTAAAGTCTTATTTATTATACTTTATATCCAAATTTTATGCAACTCTTATAATAATCA
>JAQUFX010000018.1 GCA_028684435.1 Bacilli bacterium | reverse complement strand
AAAAAATGAACTCATTAGTAAGAAGATATCTACCAAAGGGTTCATCGTTTAAATTAACACCACAGATATATTTAGATGATATATCATTTAATATTAATGCTATGCCAAGAAAAATGTTTGACTTTAAGTGTGCATATGATATAGAATTAAATTATAATTAAGTGGTGCGGTTGAGATTACAATAAACAAAAAGATACAAGTTTGTATCTTTTTTTATTCATTCCATTTAAAGTCTTCTACTTCAGGAATATCTACTCCATATTCTTTAATATAATCATGATGGTATTTTAAAGTATTAGTAAATTTATTAATTAAATTTTCTTTTACTTCATTAGGAATATTTATATATTTAAGAATATCTAATATGATATTATAACGATCTATTTTATTTCTTACTCTCATATCAAATGGAGTGGTAATTGTTCCTTCTTCAATGTAACCATGAACATGAATATCTTGGTTTTCTCTTTTATAAGTTAATTGATGAATTAAATCAGGATAACCATGGAAATTAAAGATAATTGGTTTTTCTTTAGTAAATAAATAATTAAACTCTTCATCAAACATTCCGTGAGGATGTTTATTATTAGATGCCAGTTTCATTAAATCAACAACATTAACTACCCTAATTTTTAATTCAGGTATTTCTGCTTTCAAGATTTGTCTAGCAGCAAGTACTTCTAAGGTTGGAGTATCGCCAGCACAACCTAAAACGATATCAGGATTTTCATCACTGGCCCAAGTTAAAATATCAATTCCTTTAGCACAATGGATCTTTGCTTCTTCAAAAGTAAGCCATTGGGGTCTTTCATGTTTAGAAGCCACAATAATATTAATATAATTTTTAGTTCCAATTATATGATGAAATGATGATAATAATGTATTAGCATCAAAAGGTAAATATATTCTTACTATTTCACTTTTTTTAGATATTAAATGATTCAAAAATCCAGGATCTTGGTGAGTATATCCATTATGATCTTGTTGCCAACAATGACTAGTCAAAATATAATTAAGGGATGAAATATCTTTTCGCCAAGAAAGTTCACTACACATTTTTAACCATTTGGCATGTTGTGAAGCCATTGAATCGATAATTCTAATAAAAGCTTCATAACTATGGAAAAAACCATGTCTTCCCGTTAAAATATATCCTTCTAGCATACCTTGACATACATGCTCTGATAGCATACTATCAATTACTTGTCCCTCATGAGAAAGTAATTCATCATAATCATAAATAGCACCATTAAATTTTCTCTTGGTTACATCAAATACTGCATTTAACTTATTAGATAATGCTTCATCTGGACCAAATATCATAAAATTTTTATTTAATTTAACTACTTCTTTTATATACTCACCTAATACACTCATATCACTACTTTTTATTTCACCATGCTTATTAAATTTTAAGGTATATGGAGCATAATCAGGGATAATTAATTCTTTAAGTAATAAACCTCCATTAGTATGTGGATTAGCACTCATTCTTTGATTTCCTTTGGGGCTCATTTCTTTTAAATAAGAAACTAAGCTTCCCTTTTCGTCAAATAAATCATCTATTTGATAACTTTTTAGCCAATCTTCTAATATTTTAGAATCATCAACTTTCCCTCCCGTTGAACCTGGAACTTGATGAGCTCTAAATGTCCCTTCAATATTTTTATCTTGATATGATTTAATACCAGTCCATCCTTTAGGAGTTTTTAAAATTATCATCGGCCATATAGGCCTTGATGAATCATTTGTTAATAAAGCTTTATTTTTAATATTTTTAATTTCTAAAATAACTTCATCCATCGTTTTAGACATTAATTCATGCATTTTTATTTGATCTTCGCCACTTACTATATATGGTTTATAACCTAGACCTTCAAAATATTTTTTTAATTCTTCTTCAGTAATGCGAGCAAGAATAGTTGGATTAGCAATTTTATAACCATTTAAATTTAAGATAGGTATTACTACGCCATCAGTTATGGGATTGATAAATTTATTTATTTGCCAAGATGTAGCAAGAGGTCCAGTTTCCGACTCACCATCACCAATCGTGCAAGCAACTATTAAATCAGCATTGTTTAATACTGCTCCATAAGCATGAGCTAAACTATATCCTAACTCGCCACCTTCATTTATACTACCAGGCACTTCTGGTGCAACATGACTTGAAGTTCCGCCTGGAAAACTAAATAATTTACATAACTTAGTTAAGCCTTCTTCATCTTGAGTAAATTCAGGATATATTTCTGAATAAGTACCTTCTAAATAAGCATTTCCTATTAAAGCTTGACCACTATGACCAGGTCCTGATATATAAAACATATTTAAATCATATTTATTAATTACCCTATTTAAATGCATATAAATAAAATTATGACCAGGAGCACTTCCCCAATGGCCAATTAATTTTGATTTTATGTGATCTTGCTCAAGGGGCCTTCTTAATAAAATATTATCTTTTAAATAGATTTGAGCACATGATAAATAATTAAGCACGCGAAAATATTCATCTAATTTTTGAATTTCGGTTTTCAATAAAAACACCTCTTTATTCTAGATTCATTATACAATAATTTTTCTAATAAAAAAAGAGACTTTATAAAGTTCTCCAATATAATATATTATCTTCAATATTTATTTCTAACTCACCTTGATCTAATAAATAAGATAAATAACATTTTATTGATGCTCCAATATAAGTATTTTGAATAAAGTCCATTTTAATATGATAAATTTTAAATATATATTTTAATATATGTTCAAAAGTAATCTTCTTTCGACATATTTTTTTGATATTTTTAATAATATCTTCTGAAGCATCCTTATTTAATTTAATTATATAATCTAATTCTAATTGTGAAAAATTCTCTCCATGACTAGGAACAAATAATTTACCTTTTAAAGTTCTGATATAATCTAAAGTTTCAAAATATTCTTTAACATTATACTTAAACTGGATTGTATATTTTTTAAGGGTACTTTCTCCCCCAATGGCATCAGCTAAAAAATAAATATCATCAATTGTTTTAAAACCAACCATATTACCATTATGACCTGGTAAATCTATTATTTCTAAACCTGCTGGTAATATTTCTGGAGTTAATTCTAAAACATTACTTTCTTTAGCCAGTAAAAAATCACTTCTTAAATATTTATGAGGATAACCTCCAAAAGCTATTGCTGCAGTTATTTCGGGGTTTTCAATAATGGCTTTTTCCATTTTTTTAGCATATATCGGTACATTTATTTTTTTTTGAATAATATTATTACCCCCAATATGATCAATATGACTATGAGTATTTACTATCATTTTAATATGCCATTTTTTAGTTGCACAAAGATCCATTATTTCTTGACCCGCTTGATCATCAAAACCGGTATCAATAATTACTACATCATTTTCATTAATTAAAAAGATACCAACTTTATTGGTAACATTTATTAAATAGGTTTTACTACCTAGTTGTTCTAACATTCAAATCACCTTTTTCATTATATCAAATTATTATTAAAATTACATATTATCTTTTTAATATATTCTTTTTATCTTTTTTAATTCAAGTTTATGGATTGAACCATGAGTAACATTAAACTGAGTTTTATTATAATTTAAATTAATATTATTTAGAATAAAATAAATCATATTAATAAAACCCCGATGAGTTATTAATAAAGATTTATTGTAATTTTCAATTTTATCTAAAAACTTAACTACTCTTTCATATAAGTCTTGAAGTGATTCTCCATTTGGATATCTTTCATTAATTAAAGGATTAGGAAAATAGTTAGGATATATGCCTTTAGCTAATTCCACTTTCATACCATTTAAGATGCCTTTATTTAACTCTTTTATATCAGTTAATTCAAATACTGGTAATCTTAATTCCTGATTTATGATATTGGTTGTTTCTATTGTCCTATTAAGTCCACTATGGTATATAGTGTTGATATCTTCAATATTTTGAATAATAAAATCAGCACTTTTTTCTACTTGTAATTTTCCTTCATCATTAAGACCACCACTACTCCATCCTCCAACAAAAGATTCATCATCTAAACCATGTCTCATAAAATAAACAATGGTCTTATTTTTCATTTTTAAAATCCCTCCATATTTCTGTTTCTCGTGGGCCATCAGAATTTTGATATTTTCCTTGATATAATTTTATTTTACCATATATTTTCCAAAACATTATCTGACCAATTTCCATATCTTTATATACTTTTACCGGTTGAGTAGCATGAAGTTGAAGAGTTAATCTTCCTTGAAAACCAATATCAACTAAATCAGATGTTATATGAACAAATAAACCTAAACGTCCAGTTGAACTTCTGCCAGTAATAATTGGGACATAATAATCACTACCAATAATTTCATCAGTAAATCCTAAATATATTTTATTAGGATATAGAATTATGCCAGAATCAGGTATTTTAATTATTTTGGTTTTTAGTTTTCTTTTTGAATCTAATAGCTTTTCATCATATACTTTTAAATACTCTCCTAAACGATAATTATAACTATTAGGATTAATTTGTGATTTATTAAAGGGTATAATTTTAATTTGATTATTTTTGATGCATTTTTCTATTTTATCACCTGATAAAATCATTTAATTCCTCCTTTATAAAACATACTAACATAAGGTTTATTATGTTTATTATATTTTCCTGTTTCATAAGTAATTATTTTTTTACCTTTTATTTTCCAAAATGTGACTTGTCCTATTTTCATATTGGAATATATTTTTAACGGCTCAACAACTTTTAATTCTAAAGTCCAATTATGATAACACCCTACATGCCCTAGTGGAGCAGTAATTTGAAGAAAAAGACCTAACCTACCTACAGAACTTCTGCCTATAAGTTGAGTAACATATTTTTTACTGCCAATTTTTTCTTTAGTACAAGCCAGATATAATCTATGTGGTTTTAGTATATATCCCTTTTCTGTTAATATGATTTTTTTATATTTACTTTCTATTTTAGGATCTATTACATCATCAATCATTTCATATATAATATTACCTAAGTGATAATTATAACTATTAGGATTAAGAAGTTCTTTTTTAAAAGGATAAATATTAATGTTACCTTTTTTAACTTCATTTTCAATTTTTAAACCACTTAAAATCATACTTTATAACTCCGATATTTTTTTGCTAAAGAAAGAGTTTTTGCTTTCGGTTTATCATAATTAAGACGATTTAAAAAATCAATATCTTCATCTAATTTTTTCCCTGCAAAATCAGGAGCATGAACAAGATTTGCTTCTATAGTATTACTACCATAATTAATTGTTCCATTATACTTTTGAGTAAAAGCATACATATTTCGTATCTCATATTTTAACTTACTAGTTTCTAAAACTAATTCTTCAATAGTTAAAGGAGTTGTTTTTTTATTTAAAAATAATACTATAAATTCTGAACCAAATAAAATTGATAATGCTTTTAAATGAGTTTTAATTATTTCTTGATATTCAATTTCTTTATCTCGATATAAATACATAATTTTATTAATATCTTCATATAACCTCATATAATAACTAAAATCTTTTTCATCTAAAAGATTTAAAATTTCCCCAACATAATTTTGAGAATCGGGTTTTAATAATAAATAACTAAATAAATGTTTTTTTCTTTTAAGTGACCAATTAGCATATAATTCATTATTTGACCACCAAATTATTTCGTTAAAATCACTTACATCATTATCTCTTTCATATTTAATCTGGGGATGATTATAATTTACATTTACATAATTTTCTTCATAATTAGGAGTATGAGGATAAATGGTTCTGATAACATATTCAACATCAAATTTTTCGGTAATTTCAATTAATTTTTTTATTTCATCTTCATTATTTATTCCCTCTTTTAAAAGTGGAATTGATAACCTAATTTTTAAATCCGGATAATTATTTCTAAAAAAAGTAAGTTTATCAATAAGAGAAACATATATTTTCGGATTCATAATTTGTTTATTAATTTCATCATTATAATGCGCTATTGAAATATTTATCTCATCTAAACCATCCATTTTTTGCAGGTGATTTCCATTCGTGTATATTTTAATATAAGCATCTTGAATTATTGTTTTTATTAATGAAATTTTATGACTTAAATTTTCATCTAAAAATGGTTCACCTCCGCCAGTAATTTCAAAATTTTTTATTCCTCTTAATTTTAAAGTATTAAGTATATCTTTAGCATTTTCTAAAAAAGGATTATCTTTACTAGCTTTTAATTTATTTTTATAATCTCGAGACTTTGATATACAAAAAGTACAATTACAAGAACAACTTTCCGTCGGTATTATATAACATTTTTTCATTTTCCATTATCTCCTTTAATAAATTTATAATATTTTTTTCGTAATCTTTTAGTGTACTAGTATTATCTAGTTCATAATCACATGGTAATTCACACTGCCACTCTAATTTATTTTTTTCGTTGGCGTCAACATAATCACCTCTTTTTCTTTTAAATCCCTTTACTTTAATGAATATAAAACCCATTTCTTTTAAAAATAAATAATCTGGTGGTCGGCAATCATCATTTGTAATGATCGCATTATTAGAATTTAATACTTGTTGATAAAAACTATCTAACAGAAAGGTTGGATTTTCTTTTCTAATTTTATTACCTAAAAATTGTAATAATTCACCATCTTGAGTATTACCTATTTCTTTTTCAATAAAATAATAAAAATATGCTTGTAAATCATAAAGGGGTTTGGCGATCTTAATATTTTGGGAATTAAAATGTTTATGGATTATTTCAGCTGCAGTACTTTTGCCATATGAACTAGGAGCAATAAAACATATTCTCATATTATTCCTTTCTACGAATTGTATTTTTTACACTTGTTAGCCCTAAAAAAAAGCATCTATAGTACATTTTTAGTTTTTATATGCTTTTTAAATCGATATAACTTAGCTGGTTTTGTTCCCTCAAACTTAGTATATTTATTTGTATCCTCAATAATATCTAAACTTAAGAATTTTTTTCTAAAATTTCTTTTATCAATCGTTTTATTAAAGATTGTTTCATATACTTTTTGAATCTCAGGCATAGTAAATCCGTTTGGATATAAGGACTGTAAGATATTTGATTCAACAATTTTATTTTTTAATTCATTAAAAGCAGCATCTAGAATTTCTTTATGGTCATATGCAAGCGGTGGAATATTATCAAGGGCAAACCAATCAGCATCAGAAGTCTTTAAGGTTTGTTTCAAAAAATTTACTTTATTAGCATCTATTACCCCAAGATAACCTAAAGCAACCATTCTTTGAACTGGTGATCTTTTAATTTTACCAAAAACTTTAAATATTGAAACATCAATTCCTACGATACCAGTTTTTTCAAATATTTCTCTTTTTATTCCTTCTTCAAGATCTTCATTATTATATAAAGCTCCTCCAACAAGAGCCCACTTATCTTTATATGGCTCATTAGTTCTTTTTATTAAAAGAACTTTAACAATGCCTTTTTCAACTGTGAATATTGATGCAATTAAATGAATACCTATTTTTTTATATAAAGGATTATTTACTTTCATATATTTCATCACCAATATCTATTGTAAGTGTACTTTTTACATTTGTCAATCTTTTTATTAAAAAAAGCGGAAATTTTACAATTTTTTTATTTACTACTATTTCAATACTTTATTTTAAAATTCGATTATTATTTTCTATTTATTTGGAATATTTTTATCAAGTCATACCATATCGTGCAAAGAAGTGCTATAGTTAAAGCTACTAAAAATTGGTTAAAAGTTAACGCTATGGTACCTACTATTTCTTGGAATAATGGTATATAAATAACCATTATTAGAGCTATTAATATTACAATATTTATAATTGAAATAACTTTATCTTTTAAAATATTTATAAAGTTAATAATTGTTAAGTTTTTATTGATATTAACATAAACAATAAAAAGATTAGATAATATTAAAACTGTCAGAGCAAATGTTCTTGCCATTTCATTAGAATAACCATTAGTTAATAAATATATATAGCTACCCAAAAAACCAAGTGAAATAATTAATCCTTGAACGATATATGTAAAAACATATTTTTTGTTTAAAATATTTTCGGTGGTTTTCCTTGGCCTTTTTTTCATAATATCTTTATCAGCAATACATCTTTGGAAAACAATCGATGAAATTGGATCTATAATCAACTCTAACAAAACAACATGAATAGGTAATAATAATATTGGAAAATTTAATAAAGGCATTAACAAGGCAACTAAAGCAATTGGAATATGAACTATTAAAACATAACCAATAGCTTTGCGAATATTTTCATAGATACGTCTTCCATTTTCAACTGCGGTTATTATTGTTTTAAAATTGTCATCTAATAAAATTAATTTAGATGCTTCTTTAGCTACTTCGGTTCCTCTCTTTCCCATCGCAATTCCGATATCAGCTTTTTTTAAAGCTGTTGCATCATTTACCCCATCACCTGTCATAGCTACAACCATGTTATTTCTTTGGAAAGCCTCAACGATACGCATTTTATGATTTGGATAAACTCTAGCAAAGATTGTTACATCTTTAACTATTTTTGCTAATTCTTCATCATCTATTTTTTCTAATTCTTCTCCCGTAATAACTTTTTCACAATTTTTAAGTCCTATTTCTTTACCAATTGCTTTTGCTGTTTCTCCATTATCTCCAGTAATCATCACTAATTTAATTCCCGCTTGATAGCAACTTTCTATTGCTTCTTTCACTCCATAACGTGGAGGATCAACAAATGCTAATAAACCGGCAAAAGAAAATTGATATTTATCTAATGATTGTTCTATTTTAGAACTCTTACTATGAGCAACTGCTAAAACCCGGTATCCTTTATTTGAAAAAAACATTTCTTTTTCTGATATTTTTTTTATTTCATCTTCATTTAAATTACATAAAGGTAATACTTGTTCATATGCACCCTTTACATAAACATTATAATCATTATTTTTATTAAAAACATGCCCCATTATTTTGGTTTCAGAACTAAAGGGATATTCAAATACAGGCCTATCATCCATAAATTCAGTGGTAATATTTTGTTTTCGGCAGAAATCAATAATAGCTTGTTCCATAGGATCAAAAGCTTCTTTTTCACATGATAAAAAACTAGCAACTAATAATTCTTCTGGTTTTCTATGAGCATAAGTATCAATAACAGTCATTTTATTTTCCGTTAAAGTACCCGTTTTATCAACACATAGCACTGAAATTGAACCTAAAGTTTCAACAGCATTCATTTTACGAACCAATGATTTTTTTTTCGAAATAAGATATGCACCAGTAGTTAAAAAAACGGTTAAAATTATGGGTAGTTCTTCAGGAATAGTAGCCATAGCAATAGTAATACCGGCAAGAATAGCATCGGTTATACGTTTAAAGAAGGTTGTAGCATCATTAACATTATTAATTAAAGTTACAAGGCCAACAAAAACCATAAATAGAATACTGATAAAGGCACAGATAATAATTAGTTTACGAATTTGCTTTTCTAATAATGTTTTTGGTTCAACAATTTTTTCTAAAGCATCACCAATTTTTCCATATTCCGTATTAATTCCAACATTTGTGATTAAAATAATGGCTTCTCCACCAGTAACAACAGTACTAGAATAACATTTATTTTTTTTAAAATATTCTTTTTTTTCATTAGCATTTAATTTCACTTTTTTCCACACAATAAGTGATTCTCCTGTTAAAGATGATTCATTAACGCTAAAATCATGGCATTCTAATATATCTCCTTCAGCATTTATTATATTTCCTTCTTGAACTAACATCATATCTCCAACAACTATTTCATCACTTTTAACTTCGATAATTCTATTATTTCTGATAACTTTACTTTTAGGGCTAGATATTTTTTTTAAAGTTTCTAATGCTTTATCCGTTTTATATTCTTGATAAAATGATATTCCAGCGATAAAAAAAATAAAAGTAAACATTATGATGCTATCACTAAATTGTCCTAATAACATATATATACAACATGTTCCAAGTAATAATAAAAGCATTGGTTCTTTAAAAGTATTCAATAGTTTTTTTAATATGCTATCTTTTTTTACACTACCTAAAGAATTTATTCCATATTTGATTTTTGATTCTTTTACCTGCTCATTATTTAGACCAGTATAATTATTTTTAAAGTTGCCAATTTTCATAAAATACCTCCACATATTAAATATGTTAACTTATTAAATTATATCATGGGAAAAAAAACTTTTTCATAAGATTTCCTTCACTCATTTTCAACTTCATATATAGATTTCCTTCAATATATAAATAAACTATTTTTTAACAAGTCTAAATTTTAATTATTAATAAGGATTTTTGGAATAAAAATATAAATAGATCAATAATGCAATAGCAAGTAAAATCAAAACACTTGTAGAAATAATAATTGTCTTTTTATCTTGCTTTTTAATGCCATATACAATACCTATTAAAGAAAATAAAACAATCAGAATAACTAATGGCATATTTTATCATCCCTATCTAATTTATTATATCATAAAGATTTTAATGTTTCTTTAACAAAATTAGTGGCATTCATTATATCGTTTTTATTTGGATGTCCACCAAAAAACATAAATCCTCCCGCATATAAAAATTCATCTTTCAAGACTTTTATTCCGTTATTTTCTAATATTTCTCTAACTTTAATTGGTTTTGTTATTCCAGAACCAGAAGAAGTAATAAGAGCTACTTTTTTCACATTTCTTTTAGTTAATCCCTTAACATATTCAATTAATACAGGTGAACTTTTATCACTATATATACCACTAATAATAAACAATAAATCAACATCCTCTAATTTAGGATTTGTTTTTATATTTTCAGAACTAACACTTAATTCTTTACTAATAGTATTAGCCATTTTTTTAGAATGACCTGTCATACTATAATAAATAATACTTATTTTCATATATATTTATCCTTTCATTAATTATTTAGTACAATCACAACAGCATGAACATTGATTATCTGGTTCAATATCTGAAGTTAAATATTTTTTTAATTCTTCTTTATTTGGACTTTTTCCATAAAACTTGACTTTTTCATTTACAACTAGTGCCGGTAATCCCATAATACTATATGCCATGATTTGCTCGATATTTTCTATTTTTTCTAGATTAGCATCAATTTTTAATTCAGATATAACTTCAGTTATATCTTTATATAATTTATGGCATGATGAACAACCAGTTCCTAAAACCTTTACATTAATTTTCATTATTTTTCTCCTTTCATTAACTTAATAAATTATAATTTAATTAATTATTATCTTCTAAATTAATAGATAACTAAAATAATTAAATACATAACCCATAATCAATATTCCGATTGTTACAATAGAAACAAATATAACTAAAAGTTTCATTTTAACCACTCTTTTTAACATTATTATTGATGGTAATGATAGAGCTGTAACTGCCATCATAAATGATAATACCGTTCCGATACTTACCCCTTTATATACTAAAGCCTCAGCAATTGGCAATGTTCCAAAAATATCTGCATACATTGGTATTCCGACTAAAGTTGCAATTAAAACTGAAAAAACATTATCTTTACCTAGTATAGCAATGATGACATTTTGTGGTATCCAGTTATGAATAAGCGTACCAATTCCTACTCCTATTAAAACATATAACCATACTTTCTTTATTATTTCTATTGTTTGTTCTTTAGCATAATTTCTTCGCTCTTTTTTGGTTAGAACTTCACTTTCTGAACATATACACTCAGATATATTTGATTGATTTAAAACAAATGGTTCAACATACTTTTCTAAATTTAATTTACTAATTATTGTACTACCAATAATAGCTATTAATAACCCTACTACTACATAAGCTATCGCTATCGTCCAATTAAAAATACTAGCTAAAAGCAAAACTGAAGCTAAATCAACTAAAGGTGATGATATTAAGAATGAAAATGTCACTCCTAAAGGTAATCCTGCCTTAACAAACCCAATAAATAATGGTATTGATGAACAAGAACAAAATGGTGTTACCGTTCCTAATAAAGCGCCAATGATATTAGCACTTATACCTTTAAATTTCCCAATTATTTTTTTAGTTCTCTCAGGAGGAAAATAAGATTGAATATAAGATATTATATATATTAAAACTGATAATAAGATAAAAATTTTTATGATATCATATAAAAAGAAATTAATACTACCACCAAGTTGACCATTAATATCTAAATTAAATCCTTTTTCAACGATCCATTTTATTAAATCATTTAACCATTCCATTTTTAATAACTGATCATTTAAAAATGCCAAAATATTATTTATAATATTCAACTAATTCACCTCTTACTAAAGTAATCTTCATGCAATAAATTTAATAAATATCTTAATATTTCTTCTTTTCGTTTTTTATTAAAAGAATAGATTACCCATGAGCCATCTTTAACAGCATTAATAAGACCAATATCAGTTAACATTTTCATATGATAAGAAAGAGTTGGCTGGGTTATATTAAATGCTTCAAGTATTCTGCATGCACATAATTCTTCTTTTAATAACATTGATAAAATTTTTAATCTGGTTGCATCACTCAGAGTTTTAAAAATTTGCGCATATTCATCATAATTATTTTTCATAAGATTACTTCTTTCATAAAATACTTATCATATAGATAATTATCTATATCTATTATATGCAAAGCTAATTATTTATGTCAACATAAAAAACTAAGTTAATATCCATTTTTATTAAATATCCCGAAGATGAAAACAAAGCAGAAACTTAAATTAATTCATTAATTAATCATAATAAACGAGATAATATAAGAAAATGGACTTTTTTCCGAAATTATTTTAACAAAAAAATGAACATTTTTGTCCATTTTTTATTAGTAATTAATTTTATTATTAATTAAATCTTTTTTTATTTAAATATAAACTTGTTCCAAGTAAACCAACTAATGAAATACTACCAAGTAATACTGAACTCATTATTCCATCACCTGTTTGTGGATTTTCTACATTTGATGCTGTTAATGCATAAGTACTTAAATGTGGAAGTGTGAAAATAATATATCCATCTTTCACAGTTCCAGTTACTACCGTTTCAGTAACATTAAATTCATCATCTACATATATCATCTTATAAGTATTATATTTTTTTAGTTCATCTGTTAATTTTACTTTAAATGTGAATGGTCCATCAGTCTTTTTATTACCATTTAAAATCGCTGATATTTCGTATAAACCAATAAGATTTCCATTTTTTGAAACTCCACTTTTTATGCTATTAATAATAGTTTCAATTTCTTCATGAGTAGCATCTATTCCTGCAGATGCTAGTTCTTCATCGGATAGTTTTAATAAATCTAATAATGAGTTAACTTCTAATTCATAATCACCATTAACCATATCTTCAAATGTCATAATAAATTCATCATTTTCTCCAGCCTTTAAAGTATGGCTTTTCTTTGGAGCAGAAGTAACAACAGCATAGTTTGAAAATTTATTAGCATTAAATGTAATCGTATTTTCTACTTCATCATAAATAACATCATCACCAATTATAGTATAAAACTTTCCATCATGTTCATAAACAATGTATGAATCTTCAGTTAATTCTATATCGCCAAGTTCTAGTGTTATAGTTACATAGCCAGTGCCTAAATCAGTTAAAGAATCTGCCCATACATCTTCTTCACTACCTTTAAATAAAACATTTTCTAAGTTTAAATCTAGGTATGCAGCAACATTACCACTTATTACATTGTCTTCTAATTTTTCCTTTATTGAGGCATCACTTATATCTTCTATTGATAGTCTCAAATTACCATTACCAATCAAATTATTTGATCCGGCAACGCTAGCATTTGAAATAATAGTTGAATTTTTATTAATAATATCTTCTGTTCTTTCAAATATACTTCTAAAATGCAAATTATTTTCTGGCATTACGAATTTAAAATATCCAGCATTTTCTCCAGCTATTAAATCTGTTCCATTCAATTGAAGTGTTGTTAATTGATAACCTGCATTAGGTAATAATTCAATTGTTACTTCAGTTCCTGGCAATATTTGATAATCTCCTTCTTTAATTTTAATTAATATATTCCCAGAATCTGATTCATTAGTTTTTAATACTGCAGTTCCATTATCTATTCCAGAATCATTAATATTATCTGGATTTACATCTTCAAAGCTCCACCCAAAACTTTTAAGTGTTGGATATATACTTATAACGTATGTATCATTTGTAATATCATCATCGTCAGAGAATTCAAACACATATTCATTAACATTACCTTCAGTTAACTCATCATCAATAAAATTATATATTGGTCTTCCGCTAACCTCGGTATTTATAGCCGTTTCATAAATTATAGTGTAATTTGTTGTATCCTGTCCAGGTACAGTTATATCCTTTGATATTCTAACATAATTAGACCACGAATCACTTTTATCCCAATTATTCAATGCAAGTGATAATAATTCTTTATCCTCAGATTCAGCCCAGTCTGTACAATGTCCATCACTTTCATCAAACATAGTACAATATTCTACTACAAAATTTTCCGAAGATACATCACCTTTATAATTAATATCTACATTAAAAGGTCCCGTAGTAGTTGTCGCATAGACCATACTAGGCAATAAAAATATTCCTACCCCCCCAACTAACACGTAACTCACAATTTTTTTAAACATAAAAAATCCTCCTACTTTTACAAAATTATTATATCATACCTTTTTATTTTTCAGCATTAAAAAATAAAAATAATATGTAAATTTAACAAAACAAATTATTATTTCTATATAAATTTAACATTTGATTACATAAAAAAACTACTTTAGTAGTTCGGATATTCCTTATGATGTCTTTGTGTTCTCTTTTGTAACTATTGATCAAAATAAATTGATCTAGTTTTTTTCTTTTAATTAAATACTAATATTTTTCAATTCTTTTTATCTTTTTTTAGGCCGCTACTTTTCTGTATTTTATTAAACTATAAATTTTATTTGAAAATCTGGAAATTTTTGTATAAAAAACCCGCAAAGTCTTTATTGTAATGGTAAAAGCAGTTAAAGTTAAATTCAAATGGTCGAGAAATAAAAGGGATTTCCAAATTTTTACTTTGTTTTTTTCTTTTTATTTTGAAATTCATGTTTTTTCAATGCTATTCCATCTATTCGATTAATTTCTTCAGTCTCATTTATTTCATACTTCGTAATTATATTTTCCGAAGGCCATTCACCTCCAGGTTTTCCAACTATCAGCCCATTGCCTATTTCGTATTCTCCTATACCAAAATCTTCCTTTGCAACTAAAAGTAAATCTCTAATAATTTCTTCAGTTAATATATCAATTTCTATTGGTTTAAAAAAAGAACTAATATAAAAATTTATTTTACCTGGTTTTATATATCCTCTAATTAAATTTTCAAATTTATCTTCTGTTATTCCAAAATCTTCTTTTAAATAAACACGATGTTCACGAGCATCTTTTTTGTTAAAAGCCAAACAATAATCATTATTATTTTTATTAAAAATAATTGCAAAAGCAGTTCTGCTTTTATGAAAAACTGTTACTCCTTTTTGTTCATCTTTCGACAATTCGATTTTTTTATTATTAATTATAGTATTTTTATTTAACATAATTACCTCTCAATATAATTATACATTATTTTTTCTAAAATAAAACTATGAAGTTGTTTCCATAGTTTATATTTCAATAGTCGAGAAGACAGGACTAGAATATTGATTTCTAATCTTAACTATCCCCCTATTTTAGGCACTTTGAATTTCTAAAAAATGCTTATTTTTACTACTTTTTACATTTTTTAAGAGAAAATTAAGAGAATAATTATATTACTTTTTTAATATTTCTAAGTGCTTTTAAAATTTCTAATTTTTTTTCAGGTACAACATTGTATGCAGTTCTATCATCTGAACTAAATGTAACATTTTCTTCAATATAATTACTATTCAGAAGTTCTTCAAATGCAATTTCTCTATCGACATTACCTTTAAAATATTCTCTAAGTTGTGAATCATGCATAAAATAATCATTTTCTTTAAATAATAATAAAATTTCTATTTGAAATATTTTAAAATCATTAAATTTACTTTCTTCTTTTAGTTTATTGATTTTTTCTATTTCCCTTAAATCTTTTTCAATTTCAAAAACATAATTATATCTTTTGTCGTGATCTCTATCAATACATTTTTCAATTATTTTAGTTAGACCATTTGCATCAGATTTAAAGTTAGTTTTACCTGTAAAAATAAAATAAAGTACAATACCAATAGAGTATATTTCATTTTTGATTTGATAGTCTTTAAAAGAAACTAAAGTATCATCAATAATCGTTCCTCTAATTTCTGAATCGGTTTTAGTCAAATCTGAATTTAAATCTTTTATTAATCCGAAATCTGAAATTTTCACTATACAAGTATTATCATCATATTCCTTAATAAGAATATTATTAAGACTAATATCTCTATGTAGCAAACTATTATTATGAAGAATTTTAATCCCTCTCAAAAATTGAAGAGCTATATTTTTTCTTTTATTAAATGTTAAAAAATCTTTATTATTATTTTTTGAAATATAATCTTTTAATGTATAATCGCAAAATTCCATAATATAGCTATTATTATTTTCATCATAGTTATAAACTTCAATTAGGTATGGATTATTAATAGATTTTAATTTCTCATATTCATTTTTAAATCTTTTCAAATCCTTTTCATCAGCATTATTTTTCAATCTCTTTAATGCATATTTTTTGTTATATAAACCATCAACAAACGAAAACACTTGAGCATATGCTCCTTCACCGATAAGTTTTAACTCAAAATTTTTTAGAAATTCATCAGTTCTTAAAGTATTTATATTATTATTCAAAAATAATATAGGTTCATATTGTTTTATAATTATTTTATTATAATCTTTTGGTATAGTACTACCTCCAGATGAACTTAAAAAAGCATAACAAAAATTAATACAATCTTCATATTCTTTATCTAAATAAAATGAAAACTTTGTATCTTTTAATAATGATTTTAACTCACGAATATTTTCAATAATAGTAATTAATTCCCTACTTTCGTTCGCTGTATAATGGCCATTTGTTTTTCTATCATTCATATATTTTAACAGCACATCAAGTCTATTATGAAGATACATAAAAGCTACTTTTATTCCTGAGTCATAATCACTATAAATATCTTCGTATAAAGGATTAATTTCATAATTTGATAATATTTCAATCAAATAATTGTTTAATATTTTTAACTTTTCATCTTTGTTCATAGTATTACCTCAAAATGTATTATATCATTAATGCCTTATAAATACCATAAATCATAAATAGAAAGAGTAAATCAAATACAAACTGAAAAAAGCACCGAAACGAAGGGCGTCACCGACGCTTCGTTAGGTGCAATACTACTTGATAGTAGTCTCATAGTTACGACTGAAAAATCATATTTATATAATATTAAATACCTATTCTCACCTAATACCCAAAGATGAAAATAGAGCAATAAAATTAATTAATTCACTAATTAATTTTGCAACAACAAAAAAACCCTGATATTATCAGAGTTTAATTCTAAATGGTCGAGAAATAAAAGGGATTTCCAAATTTTTTATTTTATTAATTTATTACATTTATTTTATTATAAGTCCTATGATAGCTCCTATGATAGCACCTACAAAGATAGGAATAATGTTTTTTAGTGTGTCTTTGTTAAAAATCTTATTATTTATTTCTTTATTATTTAGTTGATATAATCTATCCAAACCTTTTGAGGTTACAGAAGCCATCCATCTAGGATCTTTATCTGGATCATAGTCTACACCATCAATATTTATTTTTTTTGGATAATACTTTCTCTCCAGCAGCCCGTCATTTTCAAGAAAATTAATAATATTTAGAGCAAACTTTTTTTGTATATCATTATTTGGATCTAACCCAATATCTAATATTACATAATGATATATCCTATCACTACCATCTGATTCTGGATTAAGTTATTTTTTAAAAATATTTTCTAATATCATTTTTTCTTTCTTATCTCTAAATTTTAATAATTGGTGTGAATTGTTTATATCACTTATATCATTTATTAAATTTGTTTTTTTATATTTCAAGCTCTTATAAAAAAATATTATCCCCAAAATAACCAAAAAGCATGCCAAAGTATCAACAAAATTATTAATTAATAAATTCCATAAAAAAATAAAGCTAGTAAAAATTTTATATTCCATTTGAAATAATATTATTCCAAGGATAATAGCTACAATTCCTAATAGTAAAAATTTATTATCTTTTTTTATAATCATCACTCCAATCAATATAATTATATCATCTATTATATATTAATAAATATATTTAATTATAATAAACAAGAAAATATTAAGAGGACAAAAAACTATAACAACAAAAAAACCCTGATATTATCAGAGTTTAATTCTAAATGGTCGGGAAGACAGGATTTGAACCTGCGACCCCTTGGTCCCAAACCAAGTGCACTACCAAGCTGTGCTACTTCCCGAAAATGGTACGCCCAGAGAGAGTCGAACTCCCAGCCTTTAGATCCGTAGTCTAACGCTCTATCCAATTGAGCTATGGGCGCACGTCTTCATTTGATTACTAATTGATTATAACATATTTTTGATAAAATAAAAGACTTTTTAGATTTTTTTTATATTAATTACCAAATTTTAAATTTTATATGTTATACTAATTATAAGGTGAAAATATGAATCAAGGTATTAAAAATATTGATCTTATTTTTGAAGATGGCGAAAATATTATAATAGAAGATAGCTTATTTACGCATTTATATATTGCTAATATAGATGATGATGCTAATGAGATCCCATATGAAAAAATATGTAACACTAATATATTATATGCTAATTTTATTACTTTAAAAATAAATAATTTAATTGATAAATTTTATAATGATAATATCATAAAAAAAATCTTAATGAAAAAAAATATTTCCGAAATAAAAATTTATACTGAAGCAGGTAAAACTATATTATTTAATGTTGCTTCTAGTATTGATCCATTTAAAAAAAATAGTATCAATTATTTTGATAAATCCTTTACATTAGAAAATGATTTATGTATCTTAATTTGTCCTTATAACATTAAATATAAAAACCATTTATTTATTTAAACGGTTTTTTAAATCTAAAAATTTAATTTTTTTCTTTAATACTTTATTTTTTGATTCATTTGCTAAATATAACTGACTTTCTGGTAGTTCACTCATATATATTGATTGACCTAAAGTAATTTGAGCAAAATGATTTCTATGGATTTGTTTAAATTTTTCGAATTCATTTGATTCAATAAATTCATGATATAAACAAACTTTATTAGGATCTGGCCACTCACGAGAATCAAGTTCTTCACAAGTCATTGTTTCTTCTTTAGTATCTATATCATATAAATAATGTCCAAATTCACAGTTATTACAATTTCTTTGATCAAATTTTTTCTCTCTCATCCAGGCATATCTTTCTTTACCAAGTATACTTTCAAAATGCAAATCAAAAAATATATTATAGTATTTATCTTCGGGGAATATAATTTTTCTTTTTTTAATATCAAAAATATTGCTAAATTTATGATCTAATCTATTCATTGAAAGGATATAATCTTCAGTAATACTAAAACAAATATCTTCTTGACTATTAAACAACTGCTCAATAAGTTTACTCGTTCCATCTGAATATTGGACTTTAATTTCATAAATAGGATTATTAGTATTTTTTAAAATAGAATAAGGTGATGCAAAATGTTTGATTACTAATTTAGCATCTTCATTTATATAATATTCATCAATAAAGACTTTTAAATTTTCATAAGAATTATAATGCGAGCGGATTTTATTAGTAACCATTCCAGTTCCTTTTATAGCTTCAAAAAACATTTCTTTGAATTCATCTTTCATAATACTCTCCTAGATTTATTATATCATAGTTAATAAAAAAACGAACCACATTAATAGGTTCGATATTTGTTATGGTGGCTTCAGCTGGAATTGAACCAGCGACACAAGGATTTTCAGTCCTCTGCTCTACCGACTGAGCTATGAAGCCGATGGCGGTCCGTACGAGATTCGAACTCGTGTTCTCCTGCGTGACAGGCA
>JAQUFX010000051.1 GCA_028684435.1 Bacilli bacterium | reverse complement strand
TGAATATTACTTTGCTGAAATGTTATCAATATTAGAAATGCCTTCTAGAGATGAATGGATTATAGAATTAGTAACCAGTGGATGGGATGATGATCCTAAGTATATTACAAAAGGCAAACTTAAATTAGCTGGTAATTTATGGTATATAGGCACAATTAATAATGATGATTCGACATTTATGGTAACAGATAAAGTTTATGACCGCGCAATGCCAATAGATATTAACACTAAAGTTGAACCATTTAAATGCCGTGATCAAGAACCTATTCAAATAAATGCTAGTTATTTAGAGTCATTATTTGATGATGCTATAGTTAATTATCCAATATCTAGTGGTAATCAAAAAAAGATAAAAGAATTAGATGATTATGTTATTAAACATTTTCGTATAGCATTTGGTAATCGTATTTTAAAACAATTAAATACTTTCGTACCAGTATATGTGGCTTGTGGGGGTTCTGAAGTTGAAGGAATTGATTATTTTATAGCTAAAAAGATTTTACGTAAATTCGAACAATTAAACATTTTATTTATAAGAGATGAAATTGATCCGTTTATTAGTTATTTAAATAAATCATTTGGTAATGGTAAAATGGCTGAATGTATTGAATTTGTAGAAAGAATTAAAAAATCGGCATAGTAGAAAGGAAGAATATATATGGCAAAATTAGAGTTAAATAAAAAATTAAATGATAAAAGTGATATCTTTATTCAAAAGTTAAGCTCTGAAATGTTTTATCAGGCAGATTTTTCAAGCGATTTTCTTGAATTTAATTGGATAGATGTGATAGAATACGCATGTCCATATATAGACAATATTTTTACTAATCCGAAAGTTGCTTTAGTAAAAGAAGAAGATGTAGTTAAAGTAGAGAGAGCAAAAAAAATTAGTGTATCTAGTATAAAAGATTTATCGAGGCATACTCATTATATAGAAAAAATAGATGAAATTACTCATGAAGTTACACCATCTAAAATTTTAATTGAAAGATCAGAAGAAACTTTTAATACCTATGAAAATAAATTTATATTTACTTTAATATATAATTTATCTCGATTTATAATGAAAAAAGAAAAAACATTAGAAAATATTAAAATAAAAGATGAAAAAGTATTAGAGTATGCAGCTACTACGCACAATGGAGAAGAAAAAATTAATATTGAAATGAAAATAACTGCTAATGAAGTACCTGATTCAGAAAAAGAGCAATTAAATATAAAATCTATAGAAGAAAAACTAGAAGAAATATATAAGAAATTAGAACTTATTAATAAATTTATATTTGGATGGCAGAGAAGCGAATTATATATAACTTTAGATAAAGCTAATATTGCAAAAGTAACTTCTCCAATAAAAAGAACAAATGTAATTCTTAAAAATCCTAATTTTCAAGCAGCTATTAAATTGTGGGACTTTCTGCAATCATACGAAGATTCAAATAATGAAAATAAAAAAGAAGGACTTGATACAACTGGGGATGGTATATTAAAATCAATATTAAACGATGCGTTTTTAATGGAGTATTTTGTATTAGATTCTATATCCTCCTCAAAAAGAGAACAGAAAAAAAGAATATCAGAATATGCTGTTATTTTAATGTATCAACAAATTAAAAGAGTTATTTCTATATTATTAAACAATGGTACTATAATATCGGAACAAGAGATATTAAATATAATAACTGAAGAATTAAAAAAAGAAAAAAATAAAGCTGAAATAGATGGTTCAGAAATTAAAAACAAATTTAAAAATGCTATAGATGAATATCTAGAAAAAGCTCGAAATTATTTATAGAAAAGGAAAAAGTATGAAAAAATTAAAAGAAATAACTAATAATAAAGGATTAAAAATATTAATAAATATAATAAATATTATATTTGTCGTATTCGTGGTAGTATTTATAATTACCGTATATTTACAGCGTTTTAGTGATAATAAATTGTCCTTCTTTAATTATCGTGTATTTACCGTAGTAACTGCCAGTATGGAGCCTAAATATAAAATAGGAGATGTATTATTATCAAAAGAAGCAGATCCTTCGACAATTAAACCTGGAGATGATATAAGTTACTTTGGAAGTTCTGGGGATGTTAAAGGCAAAATCGTTACCCATCAAGTAATTAGTGTAGAAACTAATACTAGAGGTGAATATTTATTTAGAGCTAAAGGTTTAGGTAATATAATTGAGGATCCTACAATATATGAAAATCAATTATTAGGAGTTGTAACATATAAAATAAATTCATTATCATTTTTGTATAAAATAATTGCAACGGATATGGGATTCTATTTATGCATTATAGTTCCACTAGTAGGAATTATTGGATATGAGATTGCGATTACTATGTTTAATATAGAAGATAAAAAAAGAAGTAAAAAGTTTAACGAAAATAACTAAATAAAAAAAATTAAACGAAGGGATGTGACATATGATGGAAGCACGCCACAAAACATACGTTAAATTAAATTTTGTATCATTATTATTTATGGCTGTTTCATTCATATCAGCCACATTAGCTTGGTTTGCGTATAGCGGAATAGCAGGTGTATCTACAGAAGTAAATGTAAAAGCTTGGAATATTGAACTTACTAAAGATGGTGACCCTGTGAAAAATAGTGTTGTTATGTCCCTTTCAGAAATATACCCTGGGATGGAACCAGTTACGGAATTGATCACTTTAAGAAATTTAGGAGATTCAGACGCAGAAGTTGATTATGAAGTTATATCTGCAAGAATATTAGGAGATCCAAATGATTTTTTTCAAATTGGTGTAAATGGAGTAACTTCAGAATATATGGAAGATTTAATTTCTCATGGATATCCTTTTAGTATTAATATAAACTTAAGTAAAAATTATATATTATCAAAAGGAACTGAAGAAGTGTTTGAAATAGCTGTTTCTTGGCCCCTTGATTCTGGAAATGATGAACTGGATAGTATATGGGGTAATAAAGCCCATGAATTTCAAGAAAGTGAATTGTTAAAAAAACAACAAGATGAAAATTATCAAACATTACCATCAGTCCAAGTAGAAATTAGCTTATCTGCGCAACAATATTTAGATATTGATACATCAAGTGATATTAGATATAATTTAGGCGATGAAATATTAATAGATGTAATTAATAATAATGAATGTTACGTCATTAGTGATACATGTATTAAATCATATATTATAGATGAAAATAATACAATAGGTGATACTAAAGTAACTTTATTACCTAATCCACTTAAAACTTATGAACAAGCAAATTATAATAATTATATCAATACATTTAATACTTTGGTAAGTTCATGGAATGTTCCTACTAGGCATTTATTAGTTGAAGATATAATAAAAGTAATCTCTAATGATATTAAAAATTCACAAATAATTATTGATTCATATTCAGATAGAGTATTAGGTAATATTAATTATAATAATCGTTTAAACACTGTAATAACTGATACAATAAATAAAAATGGATTCTTTAGATTTATGAATGCTAAATATAATTTCTTATCTTCTAATAATTGTTATTGGACTCAAAGTGGTTATGGTGAATTATCAGGTTTTGCGTTAGTAAAAATAGATGATACTTATTCTAAAGTATATGGAAATTTAAAAGAGAATACTTGCAATGTTATTCCGGTTATTGAAATAAACAAAAGTAGATTATAACAAAGAATATTATTTTTCTACTTAAAATTAAGAAAGCTTTAATATAAAAATCAAAATATTATTAATAAAAAATAAAAAAACAGCATTTGCTGTCTTTTTTGCACTATGTTTCTAAGCTGTATTTTGGAAAGAGGTTTTTGTTAATAGTGCATTTATATTTTATTCTATTATTTGCTCAAATGTTATATTGGCATTCATTTCAAGAACTGTGTTTTCATTAACTGCTAATGTTCCAATATTGGCATCAGCTTCATCATTCATTGTTTCGTTAGTGCCTTCAAACCATTCAAAATATATTCTTATTGTAAATGGATCAAATGTATATCCTACTTCATTTTTATTAAACAGTAATGAATTACTTATATTACTATTGACAATTGGGGTAAATACTAGTGTATCGCCTTCAATATAATTATCAGGTAATATCGCATATTTACTTATTAATAAATCAGGGATATTTTCATTTAGAATATTTAAAGCTATATTATAATTAAATGAAACATCTACATTAGTAGGATCAATTATTATATCGAAATAACCTGTTGAAGATGGAGCGATAGTATCGGAAGCTATAAATTCATTTTCTTCAATTATTGGAGATATATTGACGCTAGATTGACTATTGCTAGTAACATCAATGCTATCAACTAGTATTTGCCATTTAGAAAATTGAGCATTAATATCACTTTGAGCACTTGCCACGTATCTAGAATAAGTGCTACTCATAAGCCCTAAACAGGTAGTTAAAGCTATTATTAATAAAAGTATTTTTATTTTTTTTAACACCGAGTAGACACCTCGCTTTACATTTTCATTATAAAATAATAACACATATTTTACAATTTTTTATTGTAAAATATCGACTACTTTACATTAATTTTATATTAATTAGAATTAGTAATTTTTTAATAACTTGTCCCATATAATTTAAACGGAGGATTAGTTATGGAATTTAATGGTTTAACTGATGCAGAAGTAATAGAAGCAAGAGAAAAATATGGTGGTAATAACATAGAAGCTAAAAATGAAAATCATTTCTTTAAATTATTAATAGAATCTTTTGGGGATCCGATTATAAAAATTTTATTAATAGCTTTAGCAGTTAAAGTTGTTTTTTTATTCAGGGAAT
>JAQUFX010000050.1 GCA_028684435.1 Bacilli bacterium | reverse complement strand
TCCCCGTGCAAAATGGTCATATTCATGAAATAGTAGGAAATACCAGTTTTGATGATATGCATATTCATCAAATAAGACTACAAACAGGTATTCAAATACCGGTAGGCAATAATAGGCACGTCCATTTTGCTAATGGTATAACCACAACTGATGATGGTCATACACATAATCTTCAATTTACAACTCTTATTTAAAAATATGATTAATATAAACCTTTTTATTAAAGTCTACAATATGTAGGCTTTTTTATTAAAAGCATTTTTATAACTAACAAATTGAATTGTTGATTATAACAAGTTAATTTTCACATAATAACTTTAGATAAAGGAGGTAATATGAATATTAACAATAATGATATCCCTTTTTTAAATGATAAAATCAATATCTTTTCACAAAAATATATTAACTTTTTAAATAACGCTAAAACAGAGAGAGAAATAATTAATAGTATCAAAGATATAGCTAAAAAAAATGGTTTTAAAGAAATAAGTAATTTCAAACATTTAAAAGCAGGGGATAAAGTATATTACATTAGTAAAGAAAAGAATATATATCTAGCTATAATAGGTGAAGAAAGTATCAATAATGGTCTTAATATCATTGCCGCTCATTCAGATTCCCCACGATTAGATTTAAAACCTAATCCACTATACGAACATGATGGTTTAGCTTATTTTAAAACACATTATTATGGGTGTATTAAAAAATATCAATGGACTACCATTCCTTTAGCAATTCATGGAGTTATTGCTAAAACAAACGGCGATAAAATAACTATAGTAGTTGGAGAAAATGAAGAGGATCCAGTGATGGTAATAACTGATTTATTGCCTCATTTAGCAGATGAACAAATGGAAGAAAAAATGAAAGATGCGATTACAGGTGAAGCATTAAATTTATTAGTGGGAAATATACCAATTAAAAATCAAAAGATAGATGCTGTAAAAATAAATATTTTAAATATTCTAAAAGAAAAATATGATATTTCAGAAATGGACTTTACTAGTGCGGAAATTGAAGTTGTTCCTGCATTTAAAAGTCGTGAAGTTGGTCTTGATAGAAGCATGATTGGAGGATATGGACAAGATGATCGTTCATCAGTTTTCAATGCAGTTAATGCTATAATAAACATTAAAAAAGCTAAAAAAACAGCTGTATGTATTATCACTGATAAAGAAGAAATTGGTAGTTTAGGTAATACTAGTATCAATTCCAAAATATTTGATTTATTTATTAGCGAAATTTATTATAAATTAAAAAATAATGAAGGCCTTGCACTAAATCACCTGTTTTGTAATTCCAAATTAATAAATGCTGAAGTCGATATAGCGATGGACCCAATTTATGAATTTTTATTTGAAAAAAATAATGCTTTTTTTCTTGGTAAAGGAGTAACTATTAATAAATATTCAGGATCAAACGGTAAAGATAATTGTTCTGATGCTAATGCTGAATATGTTGCTTTTATTCGTAAGTTATTGGAAGAAAATAATATCAGTTACCAAGTAGGTGAAGGCGGAAAAGTAGATGCTGGTGGTGGTGGAACAAATTCCTTTGTATTTGCTAATAAAGGGTCTGAAGCAATTGATTGTGGTGTACCTATCTTATCAATGCATTCACCTTATGAAGTAATAAGTAAATATGACCTTTATATGGCTTATACAGCATATAAAGTATTTTTTGAAAGTTACTAATTAAGATTACAACAAGATATATTTACATAACAAAAAAACTTTGGCACTAACACCAAAGTTTAAATACATAATTGCAGGTCTTATTAACTATTAGATGAACTTTAGATACAGCATTTTTAAAATAATTTTCTTATAGTTTATATGACATACATTTTTGAACCTTACAATATATTATCTTTTGCTTTTTTTGCAAACTCAAATACTAATCACCATTTTATTGCAAGCAAATTATTTCATCGCATTCCCTAGCAATATTTTCATTATGAGTTACAATAATAATCGTTTTACCTTCATTTTTAAAATTCTTCAATATATCCATAACTTTTAAGGCATTATTATAATCCAAATTTCCCGTTGGTTCATCAGCTAATATAATATTTCCTCTTTTTAACATAATTCTAGCTAAGGCTACTCTTTGTTGTTCACCGCCACTTAATGTATAAATTTTTTTATTATTGTAATCACTTAAATCTACTAATTTTAATACATCATTTATCCTAACACTTTTTTCTTTTTTAGAAATTTGCTCATACTCCAAAGCAAGAAGAAGATTGTATTCAACTGTTTGATTTTCTATTAAAGCATAATTCTGAAACAAGTAATTTATGTTGTTTCTAATATATTCCATTACTTTTCGTTTTTTACCTTTTGAAACATTTACACCATCATACAAAACATCACCTTCGTAATCATGATCTAATAAGCCTAAAATATTTAATAAGGTTGACTTTCCGCTTCCGCTTTTTCCAACAATTGCTAGCATAGTTCCATTTTGAATTTTATAATTAAAATCTTTAAAAATAACTTTTTCATCATAGGATTTATTCATATTCTTTATTTCAATCATAATTTTCTCCTTTTAATTGAAGATGGATTTTTGAAAAATCATGTATATTTATTATAACAAATGTTACGATTAAATCAACAACTAAAAAAATTGATATTGATACTAAATATATTAAAATATTAAAATAATTAATTAAAATCAATATAAGTCCTGACAAAATAACTGCACTCATATTATATATCATATTTTTATCTATAATTGCTGAAAATATCTTACTACTATTATATCCTAACAAATATTTAACAGTAACATTTTGAATTTCACTTTTAACATATAAGGAAATTACTTGTATAGAAATTATTAAATATACCAAAAACAAGATGGAAGTAGCTGAAAAAGTAGTAAAAGTAATGATTTTAGAAAGTCTAATTTCGTCGTTAAAATAGTCTGAAAAGGATATGAAATTATCAATACTAATCAAATTTTCTAATCCTGTTTTTTCTATCTCTTTTTTTAAAATTTCAAATGTTTTTTTCTTATTATTTATAATTTCAATTTTCAAACTTGTTTCGAGAGAAGTTCCAAAAATATTTATACCAAGGGAAGATTCAATGTATGATAATCTTAAGTTTTCATTAATAACTCTTAAAATAGGACTATTTACATATTTTATATCTTGATCCAATCTGTATGAATTTAATAATTTGTCATCATAAACATAAGCTTCAAATTTATTATCAATATTATATTTTTGATATTCATCTTTACTACGTCTTTGATAAAACTCCTTAAATAATTCTATCTTTCCTTTTTTACTTTTTGGAAACAAGAAGAAAATATGATTTATTTCACTTATATCCACTATATTATTATTTAAGTCATATACATCTATCTTTTCTTTTTCTAAATAATTTTTATCGACAGAACCGTATTTAAAAAATGTCCCATTTTTTTCGAGTTCCTCACCAAGTTCTTTTTCTTTTTCACTCCTAATAATATAATAATCAAAATTAGCATAAAAAGTGTTTAAGTGTTCGTTGTTCACAATATTTTTATACAATTCTGAATGTTTCTGATAATCAAACCTTTCTTCAGAATCAGCATTAAAGGAAGCTAACACACCATATTGTAATAATTCTTTTGAATTTTGGTATACTTTCAGTTCTGAATACAATGTTGATAAATTATTAAAAAGAATAGATAATGTTATTATAATTAATGCCGTAGTTATAACTTTTAATTTTCCACTTGTTTTAGCAATTTTTATTGCTATATTTTGTTTTTTTAATATGTTTGAAATATTATATCCATGAAAAATTATCTTCACGCATATATAGTTTATCAAAATGGTTAATACTATTAAGACTAGATTAATACTAAATAAAAATATGAAAGCAAAAAAATTAATATTTTTTACAAATACGAAAGATGATAATAATAGAAATAACTCAAATAAAAAATACATCTTAATTTTTTTTCCCATTATAATATTAGCAATTTTCGATTCACTATATCCAAGCAACTTCATACATCCAATTTGCTGTGATTTATAATATGTTTCATATATCTGAAAAATAAAATAAAAGAGCATTAAAATTGAAACACTACCAAATATTATAATAATTATATATTTATATAAATTATTAAAAATTGAAAATGAGACAATATCTTGTCCTAATAAATTTTTCACTCCATTTGAAAATTTGTCAAAATCACTGTAATTTTTATAATAAACAAGATATTCTCCATATAAATTACCACCATCAGATATTAACTTATCAAATTTATAATAATTATAATAATCATTTTTTAATAAATCAGGTATTATTGCAATTTGATTATCATCATTATGATAATAAGTAGAGATAAAAGCGTTATTATTAATCATATCGCTATTAAATTGTTTTAACCGAAAATTATCACCTATAAACTTATATAATTCCTCAGGTTTATCAAATGAAAAATATACATTTCTAACATTTGAATCAATATTAGAAAAATTAGCTTTTTGAATTATTACATTATTAGCTTTAGCAAGTTGTAAGATTTCGTCAATTATTGAACCGTCAATTTTTATGTTTTCGTTATAATCAATTCTAATAAATTTTTTTTCATATGAATCAATTTGCAAATATTTCCTAGATTGGTTAACATCTAAAAAAAAGATTGATAAAAAGGTCGTAACTAACATCATAATCACAGGAATAATTTTAGGAATAATTTTCATTATTTTTACCTCCAAGAATAAATAAGTAGAGAAGAATGTTCTCTACTTATATAATCTCCATTCTCCTCTAACTTCAGCATAATTATTACCGAAATTACCATAATCACGATGTTTAACCGAAAGAATCGTAGGATCCTTCCAAGTTGAA
>JAQUFX010000049.1 GCA_028684435.1 Bacilli bacterium | reverse complement strand
ATTGTCTGAAATTGAAAAACTATATCTGCCTAATACCAAAATATCAACTCCTTTCTACTAAAGTTTATTACAGTATTAAAATAATATACCTAATTTTAAAAATATTTTCCACTTGGACAAGAGTGTATGTGCATATTTCCACGCATAAATTAATATACTGCTGTAAGGGCAGACTTCAGGCAAGCGAGACAGCAGTATATTAATTTAGCATGTAAGTAAAAGATTGTCCTATTATTTTTCCTACCAACCACCACATATCCTTACCCCACAAATCAAGGTTAAAATGAAATGCGTATAGTCAAATTCTTACGCAACATACCTTCATGAGTAAATGTTCGATTGAGAATTATTTTTTGTTTTAGAGGTGGTTTAAGGCTTAAAAAGCTATTAGTAGTAGAAAATGTTCAAATTACAACAGTTTTTGTAGTAAATTGACAATTATATAATGTTTTTCTTTGAAAATTGTTCATAATTGATTGGATTTGACGGACTTTTTACAATTTTTAAAGAAAAACGAATGTTTATATAGATATTACATAAACAATTCAATAATATATAATATAATTTTAATAATTGCTGAAGGCTCTAAAAGAAAAAAGATACGAAAGAAAACCACTTTCATATCTTTTAAAAATATATCTAACGAAAAAATCACTCGTTAGATATATTTTTTGAAATACTATTTTTAATTTAATCTTACAAAACCCCGTAAAACTTAGTTAAAATACAAGTCAATGTTTAAAAATCTTTAATTTATATTCAAATTTGAATAGATACGTAAGTCAAAACATAACCCTTAATACTAAATATATATCAATTCCGAATTTGCGTGGATACATCGAAGAAAACCCCTGTTTGAAATTTTCGTTCGTGTCAAGAAAAGGGGGGTAAAATTTTCGTTCGTGTCAAGATTCATTATTGTAAACCTTTTTGTCGCCTATAAAAAACTCATAACAACATTGTTGCAATTCTTCAAAACAATTCTCATTCCCCGCATAGTATATTTTTGGATTTATTTTAATTAACACATCATCATATGTATCGCCTATTATTGTTGAAGATATACAATACTCTTTACCTATTTTAAATCCCCGTAACATTAACCAAAATCTTTTCCATTGCGTTGAATTATACCCTACACTTATGCATATATCTTGTATGGACATTTTTTTAATATGTTGTAAATTTGTTTCGTTTGGGTTATGACATACACAATTATATTTATAATTCACTAAAGGCAAGATCATATAGAAATAATATAACTGTGATTGCTGTCTTGGTGAGCAATCATTATATAATTCTTTTATTGCATCTGCAAATACTCTTGTAAAATCTTGGCTCATTTTTTGTGGTGTTAATTTTCCACGAGCAACAAACTTTTTGTTTAAATAATACATCTTGTCATTTTCAAACAATAGTTTATTTTCTTTTAAAACGTTTATTGTTCTTATAAATGCTTTTTCACCTATATTTAACAATTCTAATAAATCACTTCTTTGTAATGGTCGTTGATTTTTATTATCTTCTACCAATAAACCATTTGAATCATATTTTATAAATGCTGTTAAAAATATAAATCTTGTTTTAATTTCATTCGGAATATCTAATTTGTTTAAGTGATTATAAAATAATAAAGCATATTGACCTAAACTTTCTATATATTCCATAAAATTAGTTTTTTCAATACTTCTCTTTTTTTGGGCGAATATTAATGATAATTCCTTTGATGTATAAATTTTATCATAACCTTCTTCTAATATATCACCCGTTTCTGTTTCAATTTTCGTATATTTTCGTTTCTTTGGCATATTTGCTCCTTTATTGGTGTTATTTTTAATTTAATCCTACAACAATCAAATTACACCACCTCCCATAATTAGTATACCATACCAAATTTCGCTTGTCAAGGATTAAATTAAAAAAGTTTTAAAGTATTTTTTAGCTAAGAATTACCCAATAAATTTTTAACCTTATTGGAATAAAAAGAATTAATGCTTGTTGGAGCATTATAAAGAGCAGTCAACAAATACGACCGCATATTATTAATATTAGTTTGCTTAGTTACACATTCTAAAACATATTCAATGTGCATTGAATTCAAATATAAAAATCTATCCCTAACTTTTTCAATTGGAATTTGTTCTTTATTGATCGTCATAGTTTTTTTATTGCTTGTAAAAGTATCAATCATAAGTTTATAAATATCTTCTATTTCAGGGTATGTATTTTTTAATTCATTGTAGCCAATATTTTTCTTTATTACCCTATTGACATTTTTATCAATAGGTATTTCTGTCTCTATCAATCCATCAATTTCATCTTCATCATTTGTTAAAGACATTTCATCCTGCTGTTCGGGATAGATAGATTGATTAATAAAATTAGTATTATTTATATTAGTATTATTAGAGTCGGTTTTTTCGAGTTCAGGGAGTCGTTTTTTTCGATATTCGGGAGTCGATTTTTTCGACTTCCCGATATCTGTTTTCCCGACTTCCATTGAAACTACTAAACTTGAAGGTTCGTAATTATCATTATCTAAAAACTTTTTAACATAAATTATGTTAGGTTTATTATTTCCTTGTACTATTTCTTGAATGAGTCCGATATCATTAAGTTCTTTAAATAATTTAATAATTTTATCTTTTTTGTAGCCAAGTAGTTCCTGAACTTCTTCCCTTCTAAAAATTATAAAAACTCTACCACAGTCATCAATCCACTTATTTTTTATTGATAAACCTACTCTATCAAGCAATACTCCATATAAAACTCTTGCATCAGTTGACATGTTTTTATATTTTAAATCTGTAAACAATATTTTAGGAATACGATAAAAAACAAACTCTTCCGAATTGTTTATATGAAAAAAATCCATTCTTATTCCCCTTTTACATATATTCTATTTGGTATACCTAACCCCATTTGAATATCTTCTATAAGATCATACTCAACTAAATCTTGCATAAGTTTAGTGACAGTGTTTCTGCCCATATTTAAAATATTGCACATTTCATCTCTTGTTAGAATTAAATAAACATTTTCTTCTTCATCTACATATCCAGTTTTTAATTTGTCTAACAAAATAGCATATAATATTTTTGCATTGTTTGGTAATTTATTATAATCTTTTTTAAATAAAAATTTTGGAATGTGATAATAGAAATCATTTTCTATTAATTGAGCTGGATATTTTGTTACAATAATACGGTTACTTCTTTTCATACTTTTAAATCTCCTTTTATTTTTTATATTAAAGAGATAAAAATACTTGCATTTATCAAAATTATATGTTAATATAAAAATACAAAAATTAAATACAAGTGAAAAATCTCTAAGTCATCCCTCTGAACGACCAATTCTACAGGGATGATTTTTCCTTTAATTAATTATAGCAAATATTTCTAATAAAGTCAAGCGTAAAATTTACGCACGGAAAATAAATTAAAAAAATGACCTCTCAAAATTTATTTTAAAAGGTCATAAAAAAGACTTGATTTATATTTAACTGTATGATAAAATTACTTTACAATTAAATAAGTCAAAGAAAAATGACCTTACGAATCACTCTGTCCAGTCTCCAAACTTAGCAGGGTGATTTTTTCTTTTGTTTTTTTTGTACAAGTTCTGTAAATATTTCTTTAATCGACATTATATTACATTTTATAGAAAAAGTAAATAACAAAAAAATATTTTATCAATCCCTGTTACATCACACCACATCCTTACCCCAAATCTCTTGTCTAAAAACGATTATTCAGGGGTAATTTCGCACGTAGCATGTGTTCTCGACTAATTCCTCGTTTAAGTATTTTCTTTCGTTTTAAACCCAATTTAAGCCTAAAAAGATAAGTAAAAGTATAAAATATTGAAAAATCAATGTTTTATGTTGTTTCGTATTAAATGTTGCTCTTTTATAGTAAAATATATCAAAGTTATAGTAAGGCATTAGCTTCGTATATAAATAAATATAATAAATATATCTAAAACTATAATAATATTCTAAAAATAATTATTGCAAATTATAGTAAAGTATATTATAATTATAGAAATCGCACATATACATATAACAGAAAGAAAGTAGGTGATAACATTGGCTGTAAAAAAGGTAATGATAGGACTTGATGAAGATGTATTAAAAGAAATTGACCAAAAAGCTAAAGCTGAACATAGAAGTCGTAGTAATTATATTGAGTTTACATTAATTGAAACTAATAGACTCAAAGAAAGGGAAAAGGAATTAATTAATAGAATATCAGAATTAGAAGAATTAATTAAAACAATTCCTCAACAATCAATACAACAACCTATAAAAGAAGAAACTAAAAGTGGATTCACAAAAGCAATAGAAAATATACCTAATAGTTTAGAATTATAATAAGGAGGATATGAAATGAAAATTAAATTAGCAATTGACTTTGGTTCGGCAAATATTAAGATGTTAGGGAGCGTAAATGGTACAGAAAAAAGATGTATAATAAAATCATTGGCAAATACAAAAGGGTTGGATGACAATAATTGTGTTGAATTATATGATAGGAAGGTTACATTCGGTTCAGGCTATTCGTTGGTTAAAAAAGATAAAACCGAAAGAGATTATGTGATTGAAACAGTATTTCTTGCTACAAGTAAAATTTATAGCGAAATAGGAAATGAATTTGAAGTTGAACTTGCAATAGGATTGCCGTTGTCAATTTACAAAACTGAAAGCAGACTTGATTATGAAGAAAAATTAAAGAGTTTATATTTAAATAAAAAACTTTCGGGAAAAGTTGATGGAGAAGATTTAACACTTACAATTAAGTTTCTAAAGATTTATGCCGAAGGATACAGCGGATTTTTGGCTTTATATGAAGAAGTAAGCAAAGATATTCCATTTTTAATAGTAGATA
>JAQUFX010000017.1 GCA_028684435.1 Bacilli bacterium | reverse complement strand
AATTTCATAATTTTCTTGTAATATTTCTAATATTTTTTTTCCTTTATTTTCCTTCATAAAAAATCTCTCCATTTCTATTTTATCATGGAAAGATTTTCATTTACACAGATTTATTTACAGTCTCTATGTTTTAGAAAAATTGAGACATTTTCAAATACTATTGACACTAAAATGCATTTATAAAAGCATTATTTCTTTATTTAAAAAAAGCAAGAAAACTTGCTTATAATTTATTTTACTTGACGATAATCTATTTTACCTACTTTAGTCATAGGTAATGTTTCTCGATATTCAATTGATACTGGTAAAGAATATTTTGCAATATTTTGTTTACAGTATGAATTAATATCATTATCTATTTTATCTGTTAATTTATATTCTGGTTTTAATACAATGTATGCTATTGCTACTTCTCCTTTATATGAATGTGGTTTACCTACAACAATAGAGGTTAAAACCTTTGGATGTTTATTTATTATTGCTTCAACATAATTAGGATAAATATTATAACCAGATGATATTATAATTCTTTTTAACCTTGATTTAAAAAATATCATTCCTGTTTTATCAATACTTCCGATATCCCCAGTATGTAACCATATTTTGCCATCTTCATGTTTTTTTAATTGCATTTTAGTTTCTTTTTCATTGTCTAAATAACCTAACATTACAGCTGGACTATGTAAACAAATTTCTCCATCTTGATTATAATAAACATTTTCTGTAGTTCCCGATTTTACGATTTTTACAAAATTATCTGGAGCTGGAACTCCTATACTTCCAGGAATAAAATTATCTATAGGAGTTGCTATTGTTGAAGCAACACATTCTGTCATTCCCCAGCCAACTTGGATTTCAGTTTTTGATCCATATTTTTTAATAAATTCATTAACTCTTTTTTGTAACTCTGGAGTTAAGGTATCTCCGCCACATACTACACCAGTTATCCCTTCTAGTGCTCCTTCTTTAAATTCAGTTTGAAGTAAAGCTTCATATAAAGTTGGAACCCCAGCAATAAAATTAGGTTTATAGGTTTTAATTAATTTAGCAAAACTAGATGCCGTAAATTTAGGAATAATAATCGTTTTCATGCCAGCAGTAAATGCCGTATGAAAACATATTCCTAGACCAAAGCCATGAAAAATAGGCATAATTGATAAAATGCTTTCTCCTGGATCAGTTCCTCTACACATAATTCTATTTTGAAGTGCTATAGCATTAAAATTTCTACTAGATAACATTATTCCTTTCGGAGTTCCTGTAGTTCCTCCACTATATAAAATAATGGCTAGTTCCGAATCTTTTTTATTACTTCTTTTTAATTCAATATTATTTCTACCTTCATAGATAAAATTTTTCCATGAAATAACATTAGATTGTTTATTTTTAACCTTGATTTTGCGGCCACTTGTTAGCCAATATCCCGCTGTAGTTATCGCATTCATACTATCACTAGCTTTAGCTAAAATCACCTTTTTTAAATTAACTTCATTTTCAATTTTACATAATTTTTCATAAACAAAATCCATGGTTAATATATATTTACTTTTAGCCTTTTTCAAATAAAACTCTAGTTCAGATTCACTAGATAAAGGATGCGTCATATTTGCAACAGCACCTATTAGATTTAATGCATATATAGCTATTATTCCTTCAGGAACATTAGGCATACATATAGTTACTTTATCATTTTCTTTGACTCCTATTTTTTGAAATGATTTAGCACATCTTTTTATTTTTTCAATAAACTCTTGATAAGTACAATATTTTCCAAAATACTCATAAGCATAATAACTAGGATATTTTGCTGCTGTTTCTTCTATCATTTCATATAGGGTTAATTCTGGATAAACCAAATTTTTAGGAATATTTAATTTTTCATAATATTTAAACCAAGGAGTACTATCAAAATGTTCATAATGAATTTGATTAGCACTATGTTTAATAGATTCTTTTATATTTTTTATATTAACTTTCATTTTTTACCTCTTTATATAATTATATATTAACATATATTCTATAAAAAGTATTAGCAAAAAGAGAATAATAAATTATTTTTCGCTTTTTATTTTCTTGTATATAATTTTCGTAAATATTTTGGTTTGCTTTCCGGATAATTATGAATAATTTCTTCATTCCATAATAATTGATCTATTTGGGGAAAGAATACATCTGCTTCTTTACATATTTCATCAAATTCAGTTAAATACATCATATTTGCATATTCCATTAATTCTTTATATATTTGTGCTCCGCCTATTATATATACATCATCATCAATATTTTGAATATAAGATAAAAATTCTTCAATACTATTTAAACGAATCACTTTTTCTGGAAAAGACATATTAGATTTTGTTAAAACAATATGAATTCTATTTGGTAATATTTTAGGTAGTGATTCAAATGTTTTTCTTCCCATAACAATATAATGATTAGTCGTTTTTTCTTTAAAAAATTGCATATCTTCTTTAGTTCTCCATATCAAGTTATTTTCTTTACCTAACTCACCATTTCTACCAATTGCTGCTATAATTATTAAGTTATTCATAAATTCCTCCTATTTAGATATATCAAATTTTATTGGTCCATGACTTTTGTATTTTAAAACTTTAACATCTTTGCATTCTGGAGAATTATCAAATTTATAAAAATTGTCTACTTCAGGATTTAACCAAAACTCAGGAGCATCAAAATGTCCTTCTTCATCCATTCTTCTTATTTGTTCTTTTATTCCATCTATCTGATTTACATAGATATGAGCATCTTTTATACTATAATTAATTGTTCCTGGTTTTAAACCTGTTACTTGAGCAAGCATATGTAATAAAGCTGCATATTGAGTGACATTAAACGGAAGACCTAGAGGAACATCACAACTTCTTTGATGAACCCAAGCATTTAATTTATTATTAGTAACATCCCACTCAGTTGACCAAACACAAGAAGGAAGAACAGCTGTATCTAATAAGGCATCTTGCCATAAACTCATAATCATTCTTCGATCAGTAGGATTATTTTTAAGTTTATCAATTAAATTATCAGTTAAATTATATTTTTTCACTATATACCCATAAGCAGTTCCTATTGTATGAGCCCAATCTTTACCAAAGTTTTTACTTATATTTTTAGTTTTTAAAACTCCTTCTTCATTTAATACCATTTGGTCAGCATTCCAAAAACCATTTTCATCTATTTCCCATTCATCCCAAATATGAACATTTCTTTCTTGTAACCATCTTACATCATTACTTTGAGCTTGATATATCCATAATATTTCTAAAATTGCTTGTCTAAACCACATTTTTTTAGTTGTAAGAACTGGGAATTCTTCTTCTAAATTAAATTCAAAATAATGTGATGGAATTTTTATTGTATCTACACCCGTTCTATTTTCTACTCTAACTCCTTCTTCAAGTATTTTCTTACATAATTTTAAGTAATCTACATCAAATTTTGACATAATTAACCTCCCTAACTAAATTAATTATATCATAAACTATTAAATTGTACTTAAGTTTATCCAAATCATAATATTAGATTTTAAAAAAAATAATATACTTTTACTCTTGATAAGAAAAAAAGGTCTTGTAAAATTTTACGAAGATTTTAAAAGAAGATTTTAATTTAAATCCTCTTTTTTATATGGAATAAGTTATTATATAAATATTACTTTATAATTCTTTTTCTAAAAATATTTTTTTATTAAATAATCCTCTTTTTTTAACTTTTGATAATCTTATTTCTTTAAATTCTTCTTCATTAATCTTTTTATAATTTAAAATAGCCAATAATATTTCTTCTAGATCAGCTAATTCTTCTATATTACCAAATTCTAAATATTCATTTAATTCTTCTTGTAATTTTTTATTTAATTCAACTAAATATTCTTCATCAGAAAGTATTCTAAATATCGGCTTTGCGCCATTATTTATCATTATTTCTGGTATTTTGTCTCTAACTAATTTATTATATACTTTCATAAATAACCTCTTAATATTTATTATTTCAATGAATTGACTTCGTGAAATTGGACACAAATGTAATTAACTGGGATAGTTTCTATGCTATATTTAATATTTGCACCAGATTTATATTCTTTATTATAACTCATTTATTCTTTTAACCTTCCAAAAAAGTTCTCTGATGGAGAGTTATCTACACAATTTCCTTTTACTTATTGATCGAATTAGTGTTTCGCATTAAAAAAAGTTCCCTTCAATTTTGTGAAGTTGTACTTTATTTATACAACTCTCAATCCAACTTTTAGAAACAATTTTATTAAAATATGGTGCCCGTGGCCAGACTTGAACTGGCACGATATTGCTATCACTGGATTTTGAGTCCAGCGCGTCTACCATTTCACCACACGGGCATAAAAAAGATAATAATTATATTTCTTCTTTATAAATGGAAGTAAATAATTCAATATCATCTTCCAAATTTATATCATTATCATATTTAGGCAAATCTTTTTTAGTAGCAAGACCAAAGTAATCTAAAAATTCTTTTGTTGTAACATATAAATTTGGTCTTCCAGGTAAAGGACTTTTACCTTCTTCTTTAATCAATCCTTTAGCTACTAATTTACGAATTAAGTAAGAAGTATTAACTCCTCTTAACTCATCTACCTCTAATCTTGTTACTGGTTCATTATAAGCTATAACTGCTAAAGTTTCAAGTGCTGCCGGACTTAAAGTATTAGTTTCCAAATTATCTATTAAGGTTTTAAAATATTCTTTATGTTCTTTTTTAGTTGTTAATTTAAAAGCATCTCCTAAAAAACTTAATCTTAATCCTCGATCTTCTTCTTCATATGATTTTTTTAAATCACTTAATAAATTTTTTGCTTCTTCTTCATTTATTTTCATTGTTTCACATAATGTTTTTAAAGTAATACCTTCATCTCCTACTACAAATAAAATACCTTCTAATATACCTAATAATTTCATTTTAGATCACTCTTCTCTATAAATATGTCATTAAAATTGTTTTCTTGAATTATTTTTATTTCTCCGTTTTTAGCCATATTTAGTATAGATAAAAATGTTACCACTACATATGGTTTAGAAACATTATCAAATAATTCTAAAAATTTTATCTTCCCTTTTTTAATTTTAAGTTTATTGCGTATATCCTTACATCTTTGTTCCACATTTAATTCTTTTTTAGTTATTTTAGTATTAATAGGTTGACTTAATTTTTGTCTTTTTAAAAATAATTCAAAAGCATTAAGTAAATCTTGCAAGTCAACATGACTATTATAAATACTAAAATTATCTCGATATTCATCTAAGCTACTAGGAATTTTAGTATATACTTCACTTCTTTTTTCTTCTAATTCTTTGAAATCTTCTGCTACTTTTTTTATTTTTTCATATTCAAGTAATCGATTAACTAAATCATCAGGATGATTAAATTCATATTCTTCTACATCTTCTTCAGTTTTATTTATTAATAATTTACTCTTTAAATGAATAAGTTCACTAGACATTACTAAATATTCACTATTAGCATCGATTGATAATTCATTATTTAGGATAAAATCTAAATATTCTTTAGTTATTATAGATATATCTATATTATAGATGTCCATTTTATTAGCTTTAATTAAATGAAGTAATAAATCAAGTGGTCCTTCAAAATCATTTATCGTAAAAGTCATAAACACTTATATCCTTTAGCTTCCATCTCATATTTTACTTTTTTAGCTGGAGTATCTAAAACATAATAATTATAATCAATATACTCTTTTAAATCAGATATATTTACTTTAGTTAAATCAATTGCTGCTACAAATTCAAAACCAACATCTTTTTCTTGAGTATTTGATGTAGTAGGAGCTAACTCATTAATTTTTTTACTTTTATCGATATAAAAATTATATTTTTCTAAATATTTATTAATATCTTTTACATTATCATATTTATAATTATGCGAAATACTTTTTAAAGATAAATTGTTAAAATCATATTTATAAGTATTATTACTTATAGAACATGTTAAATTAGCAATCCCTAAGTCATTTTCTTTTAATTTAATATCTTCATAATTAGTAAATGTTACAACATTTCCATAATAAGCGATATTTTTAAATTTAAAATCAAAAAAAGTATATTCATTATTTGTTTTTTCATTAGTAATATTACCAGTTAATTTAATACTTTTAAGTAATTCATTTTCACTATTATAAATATTAAAATAATAATTAGTTGAATCTAAAATTATAGTATTATTAGTTTTATTAACCAAATCATAAAATACTTTATTATTATTTATTTTTACATTTGATAATATTATATTATTGAAGTCTATACTAGTATTTTCATTTAAAGTATGTCTAGTAATAGTTTTATCTTCTTCTTTAGAATCATCTACTTCAAAAAACTTACCATAAATAGCCCCTACAATAGTATTAGGATTTTTAGCATATTTTTGAATATATGGAAGTCCAAAGGTAATACCTATAATTAAGACAAAAACTAAAAAGACAAAAATAGGCTTGCTAGATTTCTCTTTTCTTAATTTACCTAAAATTATAGGTTCGCTCGAATTATTATTATCCATATTCTTTAGCCTCAATTCTTAATGTAATTATAGCAAATATAATAAAAAAAGGAAATTATATTTTCATAATTCCATCTAAACTAAAACTTTTAGCATCAATAATTTCAACATCTATTATTTTACCGATTGAACTAGCAGGAGCATCAATATTCACTAATTTCATATTTTCAGTATAACCAGCTACTTTATTATTATCTCGTTCACTTATAGAAGTAACTAATACTTTTTGAATTGTTCCTAGTGTTTTTAAATTACTTTCTTTACTATAATTATTAATTAATTTATTAAGTTTTTGTAAGCGATTATTTTTTTCTTCTAAAGAAAGACTATCTTTCATTTTAGAAGCTGGAGTATTTTCCCTAGCCGAAAAGATAAAAGTAAAGGCCCCATCAAATTGACATTTTTTTACTAAATTTAATGTTTCTTCAAAATCTTCTTCTAGTTCGCCAGGAAAACCGACAATAATATCAGTCGTAATAGAAACATTTTTTATTTTATTTTTTATTTTATAAAATAAAGTTAAATATTCTTCATTAGTATATTTACGATTCATTAATTTTAAGATCTTATTAGATCCTGATTGAACTGGCAAATGAATATAAGGCATTATATTATCATATTTAGATATTACATCAATCATTTCATCAGTAAAATCCCAAGGATGACTGGTTACAAATCTAATTCTTTCAATACCTATTTTACTAACCTTTTCAAGTAAAGTACTAAATTCTATCTTTTCTTCTAAATCTTTTCCATAGGCATTGACATTTTGACCTAATAAAGTTATTTCTTTATAACCAGCATTTTTTAATTCTATTACTTCTTTTAAGATATCTTTTAACTTTCTGCTTCTTTGTTTACCTCTTGTATAAGGTACAATACAATAAGTGCAAAATTTATCACAGCCATACATAATATTAACCCATGCTGTTATATTTGAATCTCTTTTATATAAGTTGTCAAATTCAATAACATTGCCTTCTTTACTATCAACATTTATTTTTTGTTTCCCAGTATATTCTTCTAACATTTTAGGCAACTCACATATATTATGAGTACCAAAAACAATATCTATATAAGAATGTTTTTCTTTTATATAAGTTACAACACTTTCTTCTTGAGCCATACAACCACATAAACCAATAATAAGATTAGGATTATTCTTTTTTAAATGTTTAAGACGGCCTAAAAATCCAAATACTTTATCATGAGCGTTTTCCCGTATCGCGCAGGTATTTAAAATAATTAAATCACTTATATTTATATTTTCACTTTCGTTAAAACCTAATGATTCTAAAAGGCCTTTTATTTCTTCTGTATCATGAACATTCATCTGACATCCATAAGTTCTTATATAATATTTTTTCCCACCAAAAATTTTTTGATTAATTCTATGTTCATATATATAATTAGCTTTTGCTTTTCTTTGAGCTGCATCTAACATATTAGGTAATCTCATTTATATCAACTCCAGTAGCAATTATATCATATTTTAATATAAAAAGAGAACCCTATGGATTCTCTATACTTATTATTTCATTTACTTCATGTTTAGAAAAAGTTATTTTTAATTTATCATTAACTTTTACAAAAGGTAATATATTTTCATTAACTTTTAAACTTACTTTATATTTATCATCTTGTTTATCAATTATATAAAAATAAGTATCTCCATCAAATATTAAATTAGCAATACTTTTCACTTCAATTGTTTTACTGTTTTTTTCTTTGGTTTGATCAATAGCATTTCCTAAATAATTTTTAGCTGCAAATTCAATTCCTTTTGAAGAATCAGTTACGTTTACTTTTTGATAATCTACTAAATCAACAAAAGCATACATTTTAACTAAACCAGCTTTATCTTTTAAGGAAATTATATAGGTAGGCTTGTTATTTAAATTTATTAAGATGGGAAATGTTGCTGTATAGTTCATTTGTTGAACCTGACCTTTAGCTGATTCCATAGCTGAATATTCTTCTGCTCCAGGTACTTCATAAAAATTAGTTTCTTTAGTTCTTAAGTTAGTTAAGATAAATCCTACATTAGATTCATCGCTTACCGCAGAAGTTATTCCCGTAGTCATGTATACATCATTATTCATTACTAAATAATTATAACCTTCAGTAGTTGCTACAACACCTTTTTGACCAAAAATCGAATTTATAAAACCATTTTTATATTTGCCCCAGTCGTTAATTTGTTCAATTATAAGTTCCGAATTAAATACATGGTCAACCCAATCTGGCACTTTACTAGTTTTATATTTTTTACTTGTCCCATCTATTGGATTAAATATAATTAAATGGCTAACTTCTTTTCTTAAACCAATTCCTTTATACTTTAATACTGGTACTATCCAATAAGGATTTCCTTCATCGTTTACTTCAAAGGTTATATCTCCAAATATATCTGTAGGATAACTAAATCTTAATTTCCGAAGTAAATCTTCATGTAAGATAGCACTAGGAACATATCTCATACCTTTAGAAAATTTTTGAAGTGATGACTCTCCAGTTACAGAATCAACCTTAATATATCCTTTTATTCCTTCTTTACGATTAGTAAAATATTTAAATATATCAGCATATTCAAGAGGAGTTACTCTTTCTATTTTTTCTTTATAATTAATTTGGGTATAAATATTTGATACATCAAATTGTGATACTAATTCAGGTAATTGCCCCATAACGCGATCACCTAATTTTTCTGAAGAATTTTTATCTAATAAAGCTAACTTTTTAAAATCAACTGGTTTTACATCATCAGTAAAAATTCCTCCTTCCGTTACTTCTATTCTATTTGCATAAGCTTTAGAGTTAAATAATGGGGAGTAGATAACATTGATTAAAAATAATAATACAATTAATACTCCTGTAAAACTTAATATATAACCTAATTTGTTATTAACTCGATAGCTAGGATTTCGATAAAAATTCCCTTTTTGGTCAAAACTTCCATAACTAGTTATATTACCAATTCCACTAACTAAAATATAAAAAATGATGGTTATAATTACACTAAACCAAAATACTGGTGAAGTTAAATTAATTGGCGGTAACATAAAGAAATAATACACTAATATAAACATGATAGTTAATATAATAGAACTCAATTCTTTTTTAAATTTAAAATTTTTCATTTTATTCACCTTTCTGCTTTGATTATATAATAATATACAAATTATAGCAAATTAAAACCAATCTTAATTATTGGTTTCTATCATTATATTATTACTTTGCATATCAGTTATATTAGCTTGATAACTCATTGCAAATAACATTAAAAGTAAAAGGAGATAGAATATTATCACACCTCTATACTCATTGATTTTTACTAACATATTTCCACTCCCTTCTACTTATAAATCAACTATACCACGAACGCGTGTTCGTGTCAATGTAAAACAAAACAAATGTTTGACGTGCTGTCAATAATATGTTAATATTTATATTAGGAAGTGAATAAATGAAACCTAAAATTACTAAAAAACAAGAAGAAGTATTAACTTATATAAAAAAATACATTGTCAAGTATGGCTACCCTCCTTCAGTAAGAGAAATATGTTCCGGACTAGGTTTAAGTAGCCCAGCTACGGTTCATACTCATTTAACCCAATTGGAAATAAAAGGTGCTATAAAAAAGACAGCCTCTAAATTTAGAACTATAGAAGTTATGGGAGAAAATGAATATGCTCCTAAAGATGAAGAAATTGTAAAAGTACCACTTCTAGGTAAAGTTACTGCTGGAAATCCAATTGAGGCTATAGAAAATCCTGATGAATTATTTTCCTTACCTGCTAGTTTAATTCCTAGAAAAGAATCAATTTTTACATTAAAAGTATCAGGTGATAGTATGATTAATGTTGGTATCTATGATAATGATATTGTAATAGTTCAGAAACAAAAAGAAGCTTATAACGGTGATATAGTCGTAGCAATGAATGAAGAAAATGAAGTAACATTAAAAACTTTTTATAAAGAAAAAGATTACATTAGATTGCAACCTGAAAATGATTACTTAGAACCAATTATACTGAATAATGTAACTATAATTGGAAAAGCAATTGGATTATACAGAAAATTATAAGACTGGATTTTATTCCAGTCTTAATTTATTTATTTGATTTTGATAATAATCGTTCATACAGACATAAGAACCTACTGATAATATATCAGCATCATCTAATAATTTAGCTGTTTCTTCATTAATACCACCATCAACTGATATTAAGTAGTCATAATTATTTTGTTCTTTTATTTCTTTTAATAATTTTATTTTAGGTATTACCTCTTCAATAAACTTTTGTCCACCTAATCCTGGTTCAACACTCATTACTAATACTTGCTCTATATCTGGTAAAAATTCTTTTATTTCTTCTATTTTCGTATAAGGTTTAATACTAATTCCTACTTTAATATTATAACTATGGATATATTTAATTAACTCACCAATATTAGCGTTTACTTCTAAATGAAATGTTATGTATTCAGGATTAGTATTAGCAAACTCATCGACATATTTTTTTACATCAACAACCATTAAATGAATATCTAATGGTTTTTTATTATATGTAATAAATTCTTCAACTTCATAATAAGAATATAATTTGTCAGGAACAAAGATTCCATCCATAACATCTAAATGTATAAAATCAGCATCAGTATTATTTAACTTATTTAATGTCTCAACAATATTATATTTTGATTTTGTAATTGAAACTGATATTTTCATATTTACCTCATGAATTTTAGATAATTATTATATCTACTTTCTAATATTATTCCTTTTTCTACTAATTCTTTTACTTTACAATTATCTTCCTTTAAATGATTACAATCTTTAAACCTACAATCAACCTTAAACTCTGGATAAGTATTTTTTATTTCTTCTTTAGTAAATTCATTAATATCTAAAGCACTAAAACCTGGAGTATCTGCTATAAAAGATGTTTTATATTTAAATAATTCAACATGTCTAGTAGTATGAACTCCTCGACCTAAAGATTTACTAATCGGATTAGTATCTAAATTTAAAGCATGGTCAAGTTTATTTAAGAAAGTACTTTTACCAGCACCAGTTTGACCAGTTAAAACCACAATATTATTAGATATTTCTTTAGTTATTTTATTTGTCTCCATATTATTAAAATTTTTAATACCAATTTTATTATAGTAATTAATGATTTTTTGTAATTCTTTTTTTTCTTGAGAGTTTAATAAATCAATTTTAGTAAAACATATAATAGGTTTTATTTTATTATGGATTATAATACATAGTAATTTATCTAAAAGATTTAAATCCAGATTCGGTTCTTTAACACTGGCTATTATAATACATATGTCAATATTAGCAATACTTGGTCTATTTAAATAATTATTTCTTGGTAAAATATCTAAAATATATTTTTTTTCAGGATCTATAATAACATAATCTCCAACTAAAGGAGTTATTTTATCATAATAAAATTTACCTCTTGCTCGACATTCATATAAAACATCTTTAACATTTACAGTGTATAAATTACTTATTTGTTTTACTATTGTTCCTTTCACATAAACTCCTTTTAATCAAATATTTCTTCTGGCAATTCTTCTTCAGCAATTACGATTTTAAGTGTCATACCTGAAACAATAGTGGCTCCTTTTTTTGGTAATTGTTCGATTATTGAACCAACTTCGAATAATGAAGTTGCTTTATATTCAACTTTTAAATTTAAGTTATATTTTTCTGCAAAAGCTTGAATATCAGTTAATGAAAATTCACCATTATTAAAGTCAGGGTAGGTAGCAGACATATCAGGAATGTATAATGTAATAGTTTCTCTTGGAGTAACTTTAGTACCAACTTCAGGTTCTTGTTTTATTATTTCTCCTGAATTATATTTAGAAACATCTTCTACTTCCATTTCTTCTACGACAACAAATAAATTATTGACTTTTTCGAGCACAGCCTTTACCTCATGATAATTTTTGCCAGTAAAGTCTTCAACCTCATAAGTCCCTTCGCCAATACTTTGATATAAAGTTACGCTTGAGCCTTCTTTAACAGTGCGTCCCGAAGATGGATTGGATTTAACTATTTTGTTTTTTTCTATTGAATCACTAGTGGTTTCTTTAATAGTTGCATTAATTTTTAATTTATTTTTTATTAATAATTTTTCTGCTTCTTTTAAACTTAAACCTGATACATTAGGAACTACTACATTTCTTGCTTCAGTTAATTTGGGTAATAATAATACAATACATGTTGTAATTAATATTAAACCCGTAAAGATAGCTCCTAAAATTAATAAAGTTTTATTTTCTTTCTTTTTTAAATCTTTTTCCGTTATTTTTTTAGCTATAATATCACCTTCATTTGTTATTTTAATATTTTTATTTTCATTTACTTCTTCTTTAACTTTGGTATTTTTTATTAGATCTTCTTCATCTTGAAAATTATATACAAATGGAGCTTCATTCTCTCTTGATTCACTTAAACATGTTTTTAAATCTTCATGCATCTCTCTAGCATCAGCATACCTATTTTTAGGATTTTTAGCGACACTTTTAAATATAATATTTTCAACTGCTTGAGAAAGATTAGGTAATTCTTTTCTTATACTTGGTAATGGTTCTTTTAAATGTTTAAGTGCTATTTCAACGGCATTATCTCCTTTATAAGGAAGAGTTCCTGATAGTAGCTCATACATTAATATTCCAATTGAATAAATATCACTTTGAATCGTTGAACCTTTTCCTGATGCTTGTTCAGGAGGTAAATAATGAACTGACCCCATTACAGAGTTAGTTTGCGTTAATTGAGTACCATTTAACGCCATAGCAATCCCAAAATCTGTTATTTTAACTAAACCGTTTTCAAGTATCATAATATTTTGAGGTTTTATATCACGATGGATTATATAAGAATCATGAGCAGCAGCCATTCCATCTGTTATTTGTAACATGATATCAATAACTTCTCTGATCGTTAGACTTCCTCTTTTTTTAAGAAGTTGTTTTAAATGTTTACCTTCAATATATTCCATGACAATATAATAAAGACCATTATCTTCACCCACATCATACACTTCAACTATATTAGGATGAGATAAAGATGATGCTGACAAAGCTTCTCTTTGAAACCTACGCACGAATTTTTCATCAGTAGATAAATCTCCTCTTAATACCTTAACCGCTACATTTCTTTCTAGTATCACATCATAAGCTAAATATACATTAGCCATTCCACCTTCACCAATTGTTTTAACAATTTGATAACGGTCGTTTATTTTTTGCCCCTTTGTTATCAATTGGAGTCACCGCCTTTTTTGACCAAATACGCTATCGAAATGTTATCAGTCCCACCTCTGGCATTACATTTCTTAATTAATTTAATTAATTTTGCTTCAACGCTAACGTTTTCTTCAATCAATACTTTTTCTACTTGATCTTTGCTAAGCATATTTGTAAGTCCATCACTACATAATAAAATAGCATCGACATTAATATCAACATCAAATATATCTAACTCTTGTTTGTCTGCTGAACCTAGTGCTTTCATTAAAACATTTTTTTTAGGATGATGTTCAGCTTCTTCTGGAGATAATTCTCCGGAATCCACTAATAAATTTACTAATGTATGATCTTTAGTTATTTTATGTAATTTTTCATCTTTTAAAACATATCCACTTGAATCTCCGATATTACAAAACATTAAAAATTCATTAGTTAATAAAGCCATCACTACAGTCGTACCTAAACCAGTTGAATCGACATGTTCTTCAGCATATTTAATTATATTTCTATTTATTTCATTAATATTTTCATTAAGCCAATTTACAGCATCTAATTTAGAACCAATTGTACTTAAAGCTGAAAACCTAGAGCCTATATGAGTAACTACCATTGAAGAAGCTACTTCACCTGCTCGATGACCACCCATACCATCGGCTACAATCATTAAATGTTCATCAGATTTATTTTTAACAATTGTTACTGAATCTTCATTATGATCTCTTACTCTTCCCGGATCTGTTATATAAAACGATTTCATTTATTCACCTTCTTTAGCTCTCAATTGTCCACAAGCTGCATCTATTCCTAAGCCAAACTCTTTTCTTATAGTTACATTAATATTATGCTTTTTTAAAATATCATAAAACGCTAATATTCTTTCTTTGCTACTTTTTTTATATACAATATGATTTGTTTCATTATAAGGAATTAAATTTATATAAACGTTCATACTTTTAAGTAAATTAACAAGCTCTAAAGCATGTTTTTTCTCATCGTTTATATAATCTAGCATAACATATTCTATAGTAACTCGTCTATTAGTTTTTTTAATGTATTCTTTAATTGTGTTAATTAAGTCACTAATATTGTAAACATCATTTATTTTCATTATTTTACTTCTTAACTCATCATTTGGAGCATGAAGACTTACCGCTAAATTTGCTTGCATACCTTCTTCACTAAATTTTTTTATTCCTGGTATTATTCCTGAAGTTGAAATAGTGATATGTCTAGATCCAATAGAAAGTCCAAAAGGATTATTAATTATTTTAATAAAATTAATTACATTATCATAATTATCAAATGGTTCCCCAATTCCCATTATTACAACACTATCAATTCTCTTATTAATATCTTTTTCAATTAATAAAATCTGCTGCACCATTTCATAAACTTCTAAATCTCTTACTTTTTTTAATCTACCGCTTTCACAAAAAGAACATCCTATATTACATCCAACTTGAGATGATATACAAATACTAATACCATAATTATGGATCATTAATACTGCTTCTATTAAATTGCCATCTCTCAGCTCAAATAAATACTTTGAAGTATCTTTACTCTTTTGTATATCTTTAATATTTATTAAATTAATACTAAAATTATTTTTTAAATTATTAATTGAATCTTTACTTATGTTAGACATTTCTTTAAAGCTATCTATTTTATGAATATAAATCCATTCATAAATCTGTTTAGCTCGATACTTTTTTTCATTTATCTTTATTAAAAAATTTTCTAACTCATTGTATGGATAACTATAAATATTTTTCATATTTCACCATAATAAGTATATCAAAAGTAGCAAAAAAACTCAATTATTCTTGTCAATAAAAATTATTCTTTGTTAAAGTTAATTATTGAATATCAGCTAGATATAATCCTCTGATACCTTATAAGATTATTTTATTAATAATTGACAAAAAAAAGACCTTAATGTCTTATTTATCTTTTTTTAGAATTTAATTTGTCAATATTTACATACTCTGATGTTTCAATAGGAAGTTTTTTCTTATTTAATATTTTATTTATTTTTTTATCAATATAGGCATAAATTATAGCAAATATTGGAACCCCTACTATCATTCCAACAAGACCAAAAGCCCCTCCAAATATTATTATGGCAAATAAGACCCAAAAACTTTTTATACCTGTTTTCATACCCATTATTTTTGGTTCTAAATAGTAACCTTCTATTTGTTGAATCGCTATTAAATATATTATTAATAGCCAAAATTTACTTGGATCTTGAAGCAATATTATTAAAGCACTAGGTATTCCTCCAATAAATGGTCCGAAATAAGGAATTATATTTGTTATACCTACTAATAAAGCAATTATAATAGCATATGGAAAATTAAATAATGCTAAAAATATAAATGTTACAAAAGCTAAAATCAGACATATCATTAGTTTACTCATTATAAAGCCCCCAAATATTTTGTCTGTATATCTAGCACTATCAATAATGCTGTTAGCTTTTTTTACATTAAATAGAGCATATAATACTTTTTTTAATTGAGCTTTAAAATTATCTTTATCAAGTAAGAAATATATTGATATAATAAATCCTAATACCGTATTATATAATACTTTTATTAACCCAAATAGTCCATTAGAAAATAATACAACCCATTCTTCAATTTTTGGTAAAAAATTATTATTTATTGTGTTTACTAAAGATGTATTTATAGCATCATAATTATTAAGAATAATTTTTTCTAAATCTTTATGGTTATCAATTAATCCAAGTAAATAATTTTTTATTTGTTCTAAATACGTAGGTATATTTACGATTAATATTTCTAAACTTTTTAATAATTCCGGAATTATAAAATTAAAAGACAATACAAATATTATAATAACAATTATAAATGTTAAAAAAATGGCTGAATATCTTGATATTTTTATTTTTTTATCATCTTTAATTTTAATTTTTTTTATACCTTTTAAAAATAATCTATTTTGGAAAAAATCAACTACTGGATTCAATAAATATGCAAATACAAAACCAATTATAAAAGGAACAAATAATTTAATTATCCAAGAAATACTATCTATTATAAATTTTATTTTAAATATTAAAAAGAAAAATATTATACAAGCAGCAATTATTAAAAATACGGTAAGTCCAATATTAAAATATTTATTTTCTTTTAATTTTTTCATAATTAATCTCCCCTATTTTATTTATTAATGGTTGATTTCTAGTATTATTATAAAATTCAGTATCAAAAAGAGCAAATAATATTTCATTTTTCTTTTTAAATTTTATATTTTTAATTTCAAAACCTTCTTCTTTGGCTTTTTTAATATCTTTGCGTATTTGACTATTATAATCATAAGCTACAATTAATCCAGCTCCAGCTGTAATAGATGCCAGTATATTCATAATTGAATGATTATTATCATTAATATAATTTAATATTGTTAATAAAATATTATTATTTAAATTATTAAGTAATTCCGGGGTACTGATTGTTAAAAAACCAAATACTATAGCAATACCTAAAATCCAAGTTTTTATTTTACCTATCGAACTGCTTTCCGTTATTGCTCCTCTTAACGCTCCTCTTGTATTAATTAATATAATAAGAGTTTCAATAATGATTGGTAATATCATAATAACATAATATTTTGTTAATATCGCAAGAGCTGCTATTCCTAGTAATTTATCGGCTATAGTATCCAATAAACTTCCAAAAAGAGTTGAGGAATTTAATTTCCTAGCTAAAAAACCATCTATAGCATCAGTTAATAATAAACATATTAAATAAAAAATTAAACCCCATGTTGATAAGATAATACTAGCAATTGGAAGTGAAAATGTTCCAATTATTCTTATCATAGTTATTGAATTAACGATAATTTTAGATAGTTTATTTTCCATATATTACCTTCTTATATTTATTTTATCATTTTTACTTACGGCGTGCAATATTATGCAGTATTTACAATATTTATAATATTATTATATTTTTAACTAATTATTTCTATTTCTAATTCATATGTTATGGAATTATCTAAAATAATTATTTTATTAATAGCATTATTTTCAATAAAGACCGAATAAGCTTTTTTATCAATAGTATAACTATATATTTTTTGATTTTTATTTTGTTTCATTATAGAATCATTTTCATTTATAATATTTATTATATTAGATGGAAATATATATATTAAATTGATTTCACTCAATATAAATTCGTCTTTTTTTTCAATATTTTTTTCAATTAAATAGATATTTTCCTGATCAATTTTTATTTTTTTTATTTTTTCATCTTGTTCTAAAGTACCATTAAATACCTTATTTATTATCGCTCCTTCTATGTAATATTCATTCTTAGAAATAATATGATATTTTATTTTCAAATTATTATTTATTAAATTAGATTTCATTTCATTATAAGAAAAATTTTTATCGGTGTTTTTTTCTTGATAAGTTTCAACATTATTTCTTCCTGAAGCAGCTAAAATAAAGAAAATAATAAAAAATAAAACATACCCACCTAACTTCATTAAGTTTTTATATATAGGATGATTCCACAATTCTTTAATAGTCATAAAGTTTTTTTTCATTATATTACTTCCTTATTTATAAAATTATTTTTATTATAACCATTAAAGTAATCACTTACTTTCATTATGTTTTTACCCTTGGGTTTAATCTTAGTTATTCTGATACCTTTATCACTAGTCATAATAGTAAAACTATTTTTATCAACATTAATTATCATCCCTATTTTACCTTTGCTTTCAACAATATTACACTCAACTACTTTATAATCAATATCATCAATAATAAAATATGCAAGTGGATCAGGTGATAGTGCTCTTACTAAATTAAATATTTGTCTAGCAGTTTTATTAAAATCGATCTTTTCATGTTCTCTTTTAATAATTGGAGCATAAGTTACTTCATCGGGATTTTGTTTTTCTCTATTATTTTTATGGTTTATTATTAAAGGTAATTCTTTAATTATCATTTCCCTTCCTAATAAAGAAAGTTTATTTGATAAAGTTTCTAAATTATCAGTTTCTTCTATTTTAACTGATTGTTTAGAAATTATATCTCCACTGTCCATGCCTTCATCCATATACATAATAGTAATACCAGTTTCTTTTTCATTATTTAAAATAGCATGATGAATTGGAGCTCCACCTCGATACTTAGGTAATAGTGAAGCATGGATATTAATACACCCTAAACGAGGAAACTCAATTAATTCTTTAGGTATTATCTGTCCATAAGCACAAGTAATAATAATATCTGGCTTTTTATCAATAATTTCTTGATAATCTTTTTTTATATTTGCTGGACTATAAACCGGAATATTTTCTTTTAAAGTCAATTCTTTTACTGGGCAAGGTGTTAATATTTTTTTTCTTCCTACGTAAGCATCAGGACTAGTTACGACCAAAATTACCTCAGTATTTTCAATTAATGATTTTAAAATCGGAACACTAAATAATGGTGTTCCCATAAATATTACTTTAAGTTTTTTCATAGCATCACCTACTTAATAAGTATACAACAATTAAAGAAAAAAACCTATATTATATTTTTTATAGGTTTTCTTTATATTTTTTACATGCTTCATCTAATTCTTTAAATAAATGATCAATATCGTCAATATTTTTTAATCTAGCACCTGATGCAAATTTATGACCACCACCGTTATATTTCATAGCTATTTCATTAATAATAGGCCCTCTACTTCTAATATTTACTTTATGTAATTCCTGTCTTTCATCATATGAAACAAATGCCCAAGCATATAATTCTTTTATATAATTGAAATTATTAACCATGTTAGAAGCTGATGAAGAATCAACTTTATATTCTTTGATGACATCATCGGTTAATTTTATATAACCAAAACCATTTTCCGTAATACTCATATTTAAAGTAATATAAGATTGAAATTTAGCTTCATTTAATGGTCTTTCATATAATTTATTATATAATTCCATTAAATTCAAATCATATTTTTCAATTAATTTACTTACTAATTCTAAAGATTTATAAGTTGTTGTTGGTACTAAAAAGCGATCACTATCTGCTATTACACCAATAAATAAATTAGATGCTATTTCTTTATTCATTTTCAAGTTCGTATTTTCGATTAATTCAATAATCATTTCACAAGTTGAACTAGCATCTTCTCTAACATATTCTATTTCACTAAATTGATCTTCTACTGGATGATGATCTATTTTAATAGCTTTTTTGTAATTTTCATATTTTACCCCATCTAATCTAGATTTATTAGGTAAATCTAGAACTATTAATAATGGGTCTTCAAGTAAACTATCATCTATTTTATCTAAAATACCAAAATACTTAAATCTAGCTACGGGAGTTCCTACCGCATATACTTTCTTTTTAGGAAAAGTTAATTTAATAGCATCTCTTAAAGCAATTTGACTTCCAACTGCATCAGGATCTGGTCCAATATGACGAGCTATTACTATCGTATCATGTTGTTTTATTTCTTTGTATATTTTTTTAAATATTTCTTTAGCTCCGATTTAAATCAGGCCTCCTTCTTATTTTATTAATGTAAAAGTATCTAATGCAATCATTAATTCTTCATTAGTAGGTATTACATATACTGGCACACTAGAATCATCTGCCGATATTAATTTTTCTTCACCACGAATATTATTTCTATTTTCATCTATTTTTATGCCTAAAATATTTAATTTATCAATTATTTGTTTTCGCACAGCAATTCCATTTTCACCAAGACCAGCTGTAAATATAATAGCATCTGCTCCTTCTAATTCAACATAGTATTTAGCAATATATTCAACCACTCTATTTACATAAATATTTTGTGCTAAAAGACATCTTTCATCGCCTTTTTCAATACCGGCTTCAACATCTCTTGAATCTGATGATAATCCGCTTACTCCTAATAAACCACTTTCTTTATTTAGTATATCATCTATCATTTCAGCACTAATACCTGTTTGCTTCATAATATAAGTCACTATTGTCGCATCAATATCACCAGAACGCGTTCCCATCATTAATCCTGCATTAGGAGTAAATCCCATAGAGGTATTAATACACTGTCCATTTTTAACAGCTGAAATACTAGCTCCATTGCCAATATGACAAGTAATTAATTTTAAATCATTTCTTTTCATTATTTCACTAGCTCTTAAAGTTATATATTTATGACTAGTTCCATGAAAACCATATCTTCTGATATTATATTTAGTATACCATTCATAAGGTACGGGATAGATATAATTTTCTTTTTCAATTGTTTGATGAAATGCAGTATCAAACACTAATGTTTGCGTAGCATTTTTAAAAACTTCCATAGCTGCTTTTATTGCTACGATAATAGGAGGATTATGAAGTGGTGCTAAGCACGATAAATCTTCAACAATTTTAATATTTTCATTAGTAGCAATAACCGTTTTATTAAAATAAGGACCACCTTGAACTGTTCTATGTCCTATACCTTCTACTTCATTTAAATTTTCGATAATTTTATTATTAATTAATTCTTTAATTAATATTTCAAAAGCATCTTTATGATTTTTAAGATCTACTTCGGTTTTAAATTTGTCCCCCTTTAATTTAATTGTATAAAAAGAATTTTTTAAACCTATTCTTTCAAATACTCCACTTATTAATTCTTTTTCTTCTGGCATCTCAAATAAAGTAAATTTTAAAGATGATGATCCAGCATTTACACTTAATATTTTCA
>JAQUFX010000048.1 GCA_028684435.1 Bacilli bacterium | reverse complement strand
GTTTCAAAAAAATAATCACGCAAATAAATAAACAATAAAGTACGCAAAATTTTAACCATTTAAAATCCTCTTAAACCTTATAAACAAAGGCTCAGGAGGATTTTTCGTTTCTAAAAGTGTCAAAGATAAGATTATATTTAAAAGTCAATCATTAATTAATTATCTTATTGTTGTAGTGTATTGTTACAATTTGATGTGAAACAATTTGGATATATAAAATTAATTCATGACTACCTCATAATGTAAAAACTAAAATTTAGGTTAATAGAAATGGAGCTTTAATAAAATTAGTTTATAGAAAATATCATATTTCTCGTACTTCTCTTTATAGATGGAATAAAAGTTATAACGGCACTAAAGATTCTTTAATTGACAAAACCACACTCGCCTTTGACTAAACACCCTAATGCTCATTCCAATTTAGAAATTAAACGGATTAATAATTAATACTAGACAATTCTTAACATTTCTTCTTTGCAAGTTATGGTATAAACTTAAAATTAATAAAAATTGTGAATTTATAAATTATTAATTAATTATTTTAAAAATTGAGTTTACAGTATCAAGAGTATCAATAGCATTATTAAATTTACCTACATTTTGATTACGACTATATTTTTTATAATCATTTAAAAATAGCTTATAATTTTCTGCGTTTCGGTTTAAATATTTATACCACTGAGAATGTTCTTTTAAATAATTAGCTAGTTTTTTGTCTTTATAAATTTTAAATTGTAAATCATGTTCCATATATTAATCTCCAAAAAATTTAGTAATAGGTCTTGGAGTTTTTGGTACTGGAGGAGTTTTAACAGGGCTTTTAGAAGTTAATTCTTGAATTACATTAATAGCTTTTTGAGCATTGTTAATGTATTTTTGAACATTATCCATATTAATATTTTTAACGATATTTGTTAATTCATTTAAGGGAACTTGTCTATCTTCATAATCATTTTTATTTTTATATTTGTCCCATACTTCTTTATTATCTCCATAAATATCAAATATTTCATAAAAATCTTGCCATGTATGTTCTTTATTTTTAACATAGGAAACCAATTCAGGGTGGTTTGAAATAAATTTTTTAAATTCTTCTTTTTTAGACATAAAAAATCACCTATAATACTTTATTCTTATAAGTATTTTTTATGTTAAAGTTTAAAATCTTCAATAAAATCTTCTAAAGTAAATTCTTTAATATCTTCTTCAAAAGAATGTTCTTTTTCTTTAATGTTATTATCTTCTTTTAATATATATAAATCTTTTTTAATAAAATATTTATCTATCTTTTTTTTGCTTATTGTAGAACCTGTACTAATTAAATCCATAATTGAAATTTCACTATTTTTTATATATTTGATATCTTCATCTATTTTAAGTCCAATTATATCTTTTGAATTAGTAATAAATGAATTCGTAATTTCATAATTATAAGATTTAATTTTCTTGATAATAGTATTCCCTCTTTTTGCTCTAGTTAATAATTTTAAATCATTTAGTTTAATCCTTTTACCGGTTAATTTATTAGTAAATATATTAACATATTCATCTAGATTATTATAATTTAATCCAGCAACTACTTGGTCTTCTTTTAAATTAATACCTTTAACACCAGCTGCTTTAGGACCACTAATAGGAATCTCTTCCGTTTTATAATTTAAATAATATCCTGATTTTGTTATTAATAAAGTATTTTCTTTAAAAATTAAAACATTAACCAAAATATCATCAGGTCTTAATTTAATTGCTGTATATGTTTTAGAATATCTACTAACAATAAAATCATTTAAATTAGTTCTTTTTATCATTCCATTTTTAGTAAATAACACAACAATAGGATTATTATTAGATTCATTAATAATATAAGCATTTACTATCCCATCATTGGGATGTAATAATACTAAATTACTTATATGTACTCCTATTTCTTTCCATTTACATATTGGTATTTCATGAATTGGAAGATATATATAATTACCTAAGCTAGTAAATATAATTAGTTTATTTAAAGTATTTGTTTGCATATAACTAATTACATAATCACCAGGTTTTAATGCTGTTTCTTCATCATTAGCATTATAAGATTTTTTACTTACTCTTTTTAAATATCCATCATTAGTTAATATTATAATTACATCTTCTTTAGTAATTAAATCTTTTTCATCAATTACAATTTCATGAGTAACTAAACTAATTTCAGTTTTTCTAGGAACTCCATATTCTTTTTTTATATTACGTAATTCTTCTTTTATTACTAAATTAAGCTTTTCACTTGATGATAAAATAGATTCTAATTGAACAATAATTTTTCTTAAATTCAATAATTTTTCTTCAAGTACAGTTACATCAGTATTAGTTAAACGATATAATTGTAACATCACAATTGCCGTAGCTTGTTCTTCAGTAAAATCAAATTCGTTCACTAAATTTTGAATGGCATCAACTTTGTTTTTACTTCCTCTAATAATAGCAATTACTTCATCTAAAATACTAATTGCTTTTACTAATCCTTCAGTAATGTGTAATTCTTTTTTGGCGAAAGCTAAATCAAATTCACTTCTTTTATAAATTATTTCTTTTTGGTGCTCTATATAAGCATCTAATATAGGTAGTATTCCTAATAATTTAGGTCGTCTATTTACTATCGTTACCATATTATAATTATAGCTAGTTTGCAAATCAGTATTTTTCAATAAATAATTAATAATTAAATCTTGATCGGCACCTACTTTTAAATCAATAGCAATTCTAATATTTGAATCTTTATCAGATTCATCTCTTACTTCAGCTATACCATCTAATTTTTTATCAAGTCTTATATCATCAATTTTTTTGATTAGTAAAGCTTTATTAACTTCAAAAGGTATTTCAGTAATAATAATTTGATTTTTACCTTTATTTTTAACAAATTCATAACGTGATCTTACAACTACTTTACCACGCCCTTTAGTAAATGCTGATTTAATACCATCAACGCCTTGGATTATTCCTCCCGTAGGAAAATCTGGACCTTTTATAATATCTAATATAGTATCTAAATAACAATTAGGACTATCAATTCTTTTTATTACTGCATCAATTACTTCATTTAAATTATGAGGCGGAATATTAGTTGCATAACCAGCGCTAATTCCACTTGTACCATTTACTAATAAATTAGGAAATTTGGCTGGTAACACTGTGGGTTCAAATAATGTATCTGAATAATTAGGAGCCATTACTACAGTATCTTTATCAATATCTTTTAATAATTCTTCACTTATTTTAGCAAGTCTTGTTTCAGTATAACGATATGCTGCTGCACTATCGCCATCAATTGAGCCATTATTTCCGTCTACTTCAACTAAAACATGATTTTGTTTCCAATTTTGACTCATTCTTATTAAAGCATCATATACCGAAGTATCACCATGAGGATGAAATTTTCCAAGCACATTACCTACTGCATTAGCACATTTTTTAAATTGTTTATCATAAGTGTTTTTATCTCTATACATAGCATATATAATTCTTCTTTGAACAGGCTTAAGACCATCTCTGACATCAGGTATTGCTCGATCTTGAATAATATATTTAGAATAACGAGCAAATCTTTCGCCCATTATCTCTTCTAAGCTATAATCGTGAATTTTTTTTGATATATTTTTCACTGTCTATCACCACTTTAAAGTATAACATAAAATTTGTGAAAAAAGAAGAAATCACTATTTCTTCATTATAAATAATTAAGTAAAAAAATTAGTAAATTAAATATCATATTAATAATAGTTATAGTAATAATATTCTTATTTTTAATATAAGATAAACTAAGAATAAAACCAGTTATTATAAAATATAAATCAGATATATTTAAAATATAATTATAATAAATTGAAAGAAAAACTAAACTTATTATTAAAAATAAGATATTATTTTTAATAAATTTATAAAAAATATGTCTAAATACTATCGTTTCGATTAATGGCATTAATATAATATTATTAATAAACAGATAAAATGGTATTTTTTTATATAAAAAATCAATTTTCAATATAGTATCTCCACTATTTTGGTTAATTAAAAACACAGATATTTTAGTTATAATAAAGGCAATAATCAAAATAAATAAATATAAGATAATATTCATTATTACCTTCTTTTTATTATTTTTTATATATTTTAAATCATTTACTATTTCAAAATAAAATAAATAGATAAATGTTAAAAGTATTAATGAAGAAATGGTTAATCTTAATATTAAATCAATAATATTATTAGAACCTATAGAGGGTAATAAACTATTTATTACTAAAGGTATAATAAAAAATATCAATAATGTTAAAATATATTTTTTGTAATTATTCATAGCCCCTCCTTATTATATACATTATAACATTTATTTTATAAATTAATAGATAAAAAAAAGTAAGCTTACCCTTACTTTTTTAATCTTATTCAGTTACTAATTCATCAGCTAAAGTAGCTTCGATTTTTATTTTTCCGCTAAATGAACCATTTAATAAATATCTTTGATCTTCTTTAGTCTCTTCAATCCATAATCTTAATTCATATTGATGAGCAGTTCGGGTATTAATATTAATATTATTCATTAGTATTAAAGAATCAATACTAACATTATTAAAATTCCCACTAGCAACTATTGCCGAATTATTATAATCAAATAACTGCCATTTAAAATTTTCAACTTGCAAATTAGGAGATATTTTTAATTCAGTAAGCAATACTGAATAAGTAAGAATATTATCATAATCTTCATTTGTAACTCTAAATCTTGATTTTTGAGATTTATCTTCTACTTCACTTGGCTTAATTAATAATAAATTACTGGCTTTTATATATTCAGTTGTTTCTAATTTAATTTGAACACTTGAATTAGGAATTGAAAACATCATAGTTTGTAAGGGTGCTGACATACCTTGCATACCTTCAAAATAGGAAGAAGAAGTCCCACTTATACCAGTATCCTTTCCTTTTACATATATTTGATAAATGGCATAACTACTACCTATTAGCAATAATATTATTATTAATAAAATAGTTATAAAATATTTTTTTTTTGTTTTCTTTTCTTTTTTCATTGTAGCCTCCACTATATATAGTTTAACTTTATACCTCTTATATGTCAAGAAAGGAAAATATATTTTAGTAAATTTGTGTTTAACTTATGATAATGTCTTAAGTATTAACTTTTGATTATGTCTCAAAAATAATATACAATATGTCACGAGGTGACTTACATGAGAAAGGTAAAATTAAGAATGAACGAACATGAAAAA
>JAQUFX010000016.1 GCA_028684435.1 Bacilli bacterium | reverse complement strand
AAATATTTACTCAATTTATCTCTTATTTCCATTTTAATATTATTAAAATCAACATAATTAGTAGTAATATTTTCTTTTAATACCTCTAAAGAAATTCTTTTTATTTCATTAATCATTTCTTTAGAATCTTTAACATATATAAATCCTCTTGTAGTTACTTCAGGTCCAATTAATATTTCTTTGGTTTTCTTTGATAAAGTTGCACTAATAAGAACAATCCCATTTTCAGAAAGCATTTCTCTATCTTTTATTACTAAATCCCCAACATCATCAGCGCTAGTTCCATCTATTAAAATATCATCAACAAATATTTTTTCGATATTTTGATTTAATTTTTTATCATTAATTGAAATAATTTCACCATTTAATCTTAAAATAATATTATCTTTGTGATAACCTAAATTATCTGCTAAATTTGCATTTCCAACCATATAACGATATTCCCCTTTTACAGGTATAAAATATTTTGGTTTTAATAAAGCCATCATTATCATTAAATCTTCACTAGATGCATGTAATGATATGCCTTTATCTTTAGGTATATTAATAGTTTTAATTCTTTGAACTGCTAATTCATTTTCTATCTTTACAAAATGTTTTTCATTTTCATCATACTTTGATTCTGCAAAGCAAACGGTATCTTCTTCAGATAATTTAATATACTTATCATTACCATTTATTATTTTTTCTATTACTAAATATGGTGTTTCACGATCATCACATATAAGTAATACAACATTTTTATCATTGACATTACTTAAATCTCCAATGACGTGACTAGGAACATCTAAATAACCATCTTTAATAGCCATATTAATTACACTTTGTAATTTTTTACCCATTATTACTATTTTTCGGTTGGTATTTTTAACTACATTAAATATTGCTTCAATAGTATAAAGATGGGTATGTAGAGTTGAAAAAATAATTCTACCATCATTTTTATTAATAACTTCTTTAAAAAATGAAGATAAATGATGAGAAGGACTTGTATGCCCTATTTTTTCAGAAAATGAAGATTCACATAAAAGAGCTAGTACACCTTGTTTACCTACATAAGCAATTTTTCCTAAATCCATATGATATGATCCCATCATTGATGGATCCATAATAAAATCACCAGTATAACATATTGCTCCATCTATAGTATTAATAACATACATTACACTTTCTGGAACAGCGTGATTAACTTGAATTGGAAAAACACTATTATTACCAAAATTGATTTTTTTATGAGGTTTAATCTCTATAATTTTATTTTCAGATACTCCATCTATTACCATTTGATTTTTAGTATATTTAGTAGCATATACATTAATTTCAGGTATTGTTCTTAATAAATCATTAACTGCTCCACAACTTTCGGGATGAGCATGAGTTATAAACACTCCTTTAATTCTAGCTTTATTTTTAACTAAGTATCCATAATCAGGAATTATATAATCTATTCCAAACATCGAATCATTTGCAAATTTTAAACCAGCATCAAGTACAAATATATCATCATCTATTTCTACTATATAAGTGTTCTTACCATTTTCATTAAGACCACCCATACCAAATATTTTAATCTTACTCATTAATATCACTCTTTCTATAAATTAATTAATTAATATAAGTTCTTTGATTTAATAATTATAGCAAAGAGTTTTCTTTTTTTCAATCAATTTCGCTTATAAGCTCACTAACATAAACAATATTTAAATCTTGTTTTCTTATTTCACTTAAAATTAATTTAATATTTTCTAAAGATGTATTTTTTTTAATTAAGATCATACTACCGCTATTTATATTTTTTAAAATAAAATTTATATTAGTAGATGTTTTTATCATTGGATTAATAATATAATATTTTTTTTCTTTACAATATTCAATATTAGAATAATTTATAATACATATTTTTGAATTAACTTTATTTTTATTTAATACCGAATTTAAATCACTTGCTTTTTCTTTAATTTTTTCACCATTCAAATACTCTCTATTTAAAGATAAATCAGTTTTTAAATTAGCAATAATATTATATTTAATTTTATTTTGAATAAAATAATCTACGGCATTACTATATTCTTCTAGAATAAAACTAATCATTCTTTTAGATGGATTACCTTTTATAATAATTTTATCTTTATTATTATCTAAAGATATTTTCGGTTTTTCATATTTATATATTAAAAATGTCTCATTAAATGAACCAAAGTCTTCCATTTTTAATAAACTTTTTCTTTTGTTAACAACTTTTCCATCTACTCCAGGCACAATTGTATTATCTTTTATAATAGCATTTACTGGTTCGATTCGATATAACATTTCTTTCTGATTTATTTCTTGCATAATAGGATTTTTATTTTCCATATAAATCATTATTTTTTCGGTAAAATAAAAACTAAAAACCACTAATATTATTAATAAAAAATATTTTAAAAATTTCATAAATTCACCAATAAATATATATGTAATAGAAATAAAATTATTAATTATTTATCTTTAGAAGCGTCTTTTTTAGTTGGTGGTTCTTCCTTACTTTTATTAGATAAAAAACTAACCTTTTCAACCACTATTTCAGTTTGATATATTTTTTCATCATTTTCTTTAACATAAGATGTCGTTCTTACTTGACCTCTAATAGCTAATAAATCACCCTTTTTACAGTATTCAGCTGTGCGAGTTGCAATCCCATCCCATAAAACACATTTAATAAAGTCGGTTTCATAAATTCCTTCACTATTTTTATAACTTCTTTGAACTGCTAAATTTACACTCATGACTTTTTTACCACTTTCAGTTGTCGTAGTTTCTGGATTTTTAGTTAACCTACCAATTAAATAAACTAAATTATACATTAAATTCCTCCTTTCCTAGAAAGGTTTTATCATAGTTTTTATATTATGCAAAATTGAGGTTTTTTAGTTTTTTAATGATATTGTTAACATATTTTTATATATTATTATAAAGAAAATAAAAAAACTGAAATAATTATACAACAGTTTTATAAATTTAATATGAATTAATTATTTTTCAACAATCTATTAAGCTCAATAGCATATTCAAGAGGAAGTTCTTTTTTAAAATCATTAATAAATCCCATTATTATTAACTCATTTGCAGCTGTTTCAGATATCCCTTTGCTCATTAAATAAGATAATTTTTCTTCACTTATTTTAGATACAGTTGCTTCATGTTCTAAAATACTACTATCATTTAAAACAATGTTTTTAGGATATGTATCACTTTTGGATAAATCATCTAAAAGAATCGTATCACATCTTACAATAGCATGACTATTTATAGCGTTATTACTAATTTTAACCATTCCTCGATAATTAGCTCTTCCTCCATTTGAAGCAATACTTTTTGAAATAATATTACTCTTAGTATTCTTTCCCAAATGTATCATCTTAGATCCTGCATCTAATATTTGGTTTTCTTTGGCATAAGCGATGCTTATAGAATTAGCAGATGAATTATCCCCTTTTAAAATACATGAGGGATATTTCATCGTAATTTTGCTGCCAATATTACCATCTACCCATTCCATTTTTCCATTTTCATCAATAATACTTCTTTTAGTAACTAAATTATAAACATCTAGCGACCAATTCTGAATAGTTGTATACCTGCATTTAGCATTTTTTTTGACAAATATTTCAACTACTCCAGCATGAAGTGAATCTTGAGAGTTTTGCGTAGCAGTACATCCTTCAATATAAGATAATTCTGAGTTTTCATCAACAATAATTATTGTCCTTTCAAATTGCCCCATCGTTATGGAATCAATTCTAAAATAGCTTTGTAAAGGACGATTTAACTTAGTATTTTTAGGTATATAAATAAAAGATCCTCCACTCCATAAGGCACCATTTAAAGCTGTATATTTATTTTCTGAATAATTTACTAAGGTATTAAAATATTCTTTAAATAAATCCGGATATTCTTTTAAAGCATCATCAGTACTCAAAAATATAATCCCCTGAGATTTTAAATCATTTTTTAAATTATGATAAACAACTTCACTTTCGAATTGATTATTTACACCATCTAGATATTTGTTTTCAGCATCTATTACTCCTAAATTTTTAAAAGTGTCTTTAACATCACAAGAAACTTCATCCCAATTACTAGTACTTTTGCCTACCTTTTTATAATAAGTTAAAGCATTAAAATCAATATTTAATTCAGGCCCAAAATTAGGGTTTTCAAGTTCTAAAAATTTATTGAAAGATTTTAATCTAAAATCAAGCATCCAAGATGGTTCATTTTTTAAATTAGAAATCTCAATTATTTTTTCATTATTTAATTTCATTTAATCACCAATGTTATTATACTATATAATTTCAAATTATTAAATTTACAATACAAATTCTTCAGCTACTATATCCGATTCTGGTTGATAATTTTTTAATAAAGCTATTAATAATAATAATGCTGATAAAACAAAAAAAAATGAAGCTGAAGCATTGACATAAGCATTGTCTAAGTTTTTGTTTTTTTGCTTTAAATCTTCAATGTTTTTAATTGCCATCAATAAAGAAATAATAGCTGCTATAAAAATAATAATTTTACTTATTATCAATACATTTCTTGCTTCCGAGTCATTCCAAAAAGGTTTTTTATTAGATAATTTTAAATGACTATTATAACCAACGAGTGCAGCCAAAAATATTGCCCCCAAGATTGATATTGTTATTAATAATTGGAAATCGACTATTTTTATTTCTTCATTTTTTTCATTCATATTTAATGTTATGATTATAAATTTTATTTCTTCATAAAAATAACACTTTATTAGTGTTACTTAGATTCAATAATTAATTTAATAGCCGTTTTTTCAGCTCCATCTATTATGATATCACTAAATGCTGGTATTACTATTAAGTTTTTCCCACTAGGAGCAACAAATCCTCTTGCGATTGCTATTGCTTTGATAGCTTGGTTTAAACTTCCCGCTCCTATAGTTTGAATTTCTACTGCTTCATCAGTCCTAAATACATTTGCTATTGCACCTGCTACTTTACTAGGAATACTTTTACTCGAAACTTTTAATATTTCCATTATTACCTCCAATAAAATATATGAAAGGTAAAATTATTTATACTATTTTTTCTTTTTATTATAATCAAATGAAATTCTAACAGCATCCTCTAATAAATTTAATAATCCATTTATTATAAAGAAATAACCTAATATTAAAGTTTGAATAGTATGGTCAAAATATAAATTTAAACATGTAAGTAACCCCAAAAGTAAGAATAATGAGAATGTCACTAAATTTGTATATATCATAATATTTCCTCGATCATGATAATAATCTAATTTAATTAATTTAATAATTGCCAGCAGACCAATCCATGAAACTAATGTTATACTTAATACTAATGAAGTATCATTATTTAAAAATTTAATTCCACTTAACGCTACTAATATACATATAATACCAGTAAATAAATCTTCTTTATCACCAGCAAGTCTACTTTTTACATATTCTATTAATTTTACTACCCCATAAATAGATAATAAAATATATAATAATCTATTTGGACTTAATTCTCCAAATAAAGGATATATCACTAATATAATCCCAAATAATATTAAAATCCCCGAAACTAATAAATTTATTTTATCTCTTTTATTAATTGTTATTTCATTCTTCATAATGCTTCTCCTATCTTAAATCTATTATAGCATAAAAAACATTAAATACTGTTGTTATTATCTTTTTTTTATAATATTATATAAATAGGAAGGAGTTTTGTTATGTATTGGGAAATTATTGGTATAATAATAGTAATTTTAATTATAGTATCGATTAAACAAGTTGAAGAATTTGAAAGAGGGATAAAATTTCAATTAGGAAAATATCATAGTGTATTAAAGCCTGGTTGGAGAATTATAATTCCCATCATTCAATCAATTAAAATTGTTGATATAAGAACTAAAGCAGTTGATGTTCCAGAACAAGATGCCATAACCAAAGATAATATTTCTATAAGAATTAATGCTGTTTTATACTATAAAATAACCGATTCTAAAAAATGTATCTTAGCTGTTGAAGATTTTAGATTTGCGATAAGTCAATTAGCTCAAACTACTATGCGTAATGCTGTAGGTACAGTTTCTTTAGATGAATTACTAAGCGAAAGAAAAAAAATATCTGATGAAATTTGTAATATAGTTGATAAAGCAACTGATGCTTGGGGTATTGAAGTAGAAAATGTCGAATTAAAAGATATAAGTTTACCTGAAGAAATGAAAAGAGTTATTGCTGCTGTAGCTGAAGCTGAAAGAGAAAAAGAAGCAATTATTACTCTATCTAAAGGTGAAGTTATTGCAAGTGAAAACTTAGCTAAAGCTGCAACAATAATGTCTTCAGCACCTGGAGCTCTTCACTTAAGAACTTTATCAACCATAAATGATTTATCAACAGGAAGTTCTAATACCGTTGTCTTTGCTATCCCTATTGAAGTTTTAGAAGCTATTAAAGGTAAAGATAGTAGTAATATTATTGAAAAAATAATTAAAAAATAACTCGAGTAGAGTTGTTTTTTTTTATTCATATTTTATTATTTCTTTAGATTCTAGGTCATAATAATATTTTTCTTCTTTAACAGTTCCGGTTTTAATATTAATAGGAACATCAACTAATATATATATTACACCATCTTCATCATAAGTTTGAATTCCATGTACTGTTATCGTTGCCCAAGGATCAACTTTATAATGAATATCTAATTTATTGCTAATAACATTACCTATTAAATCTAAAACAAATACTTGGCTATTTTCTGTAACGACTAAGTAATTTTCATGAACAAAGATAGAATCATATCCTTTAAGTATTATCTTTTTATTTAAATCATCAACTAAATACCATAATTTATTTTCTTTAACTATTAGTTTATTATATGGAGTTATGATAATATCTTCATATTGAAAATCAACTAATCCTTTACCATTGTTAGGTGATATTAATCCCCATTTTGAATTTAGCTTAGCCGTAATATAATTTTTTTCTATAGAATAATTAATAAATTTTTCATCTAAACTTTTGCCTAATTCATCATATATCATATCAACTAATATATTACCATCTAAATCGATAATACCTTGTTTTCCAAAAGTATCATTTACTTTAAATAGTTCGATTAAAGTATCTTCTTTATTCATAATAAAATCAACGCGATTATAATTACCACTAATTTTTTTATTTTTTAATAAACTATATAAATATATATTATCTCCATCTTTAATTAAAACTTTCCCTTTATCATAATATTGTTTATTAGAACTTGTGGTGTAAATTATACAATCTTCCTTACATTTATATGACTGCTCAATTCCATCATTACTATTTAAATATAAAGTATTTTCTCTTATTTCATAAGTATATTTTTTATTTTCATCATAATTTATTTCATCATTTTTATGATATATTAAGTAAAAATAATATAAACAACCTAAGATTATAAAAAGCAATAGCACTAAGAAAACATTTATTAAAATATGTTTTTTATATTGTTTTGATTTTTTATATTCTTGAAATTTTTCATCCATATTATCACTTCCTAAATTTATTATAACAAATAAAATAAAGTACTACTTATTATAGTATGGTACTTTACATTTAATTTATCAATTTATTTTTTAGGAATATTATTTTTTACTATTTCAACATCACTGAAATGAATCTTTTTATGACCAATAATTTGATAATCTTCATGCCCTTTACCTAAGATAAGTAAATAGTCATTATCTTTCAATTTATTAAGCCCAACTATAATTGCTTGTTTTCTATCTTCTATAACTTGATAATTATCATCATTATTTTCTTTAATAATATCATTAATAATAGCATTAGGATCTTCAGTTCTTGGATTATCACTAGTAAATACTACTTCATCACTTAAAGAAGTTGCTAAAGACCCCATAATTGGTCTTTTTTTAGGATCTCTATCACCACCACAACCTACAACTGTAATTACTCTACCTATTTTCAATTCTTTATAAGCTCTTATTATTTTTTCTACGGCATCAGGTGTATGGGCATAATCTATTACTGCATAACCATTATTAACTTTAATTGTTTCACATCTTCCTTTTGGGGGATAAATTTTATTTGTTTTAGCGATTATTTCTTTAATATTAAAACCTAAATTATTAATTACAGCTAAACACATTAAATAATTATAAATATTAAAATTATTTATTAAATTAGTTTTAACTTGATAATTTTTTTCATCTTTAGAAAAATATATTATCGTTGAATCAGGGTTATAATTATAATCTATTATTTTATAGTTGCCATTTGTCCCCACCGTAAAAATATGATTATGTTTAAATTTATTAGATGCTAAATCATCGCTATTTAATATTAAAATACCATCTTTTTTTAAATAATTTATTATTTTAATTTTGGCTTTTAAATACTCTGTCATAGTATTATGATAATCTAAATGATCTTGAGTTAAATTAGTAAAGAGAGCTATATCAAAATTAATTCCTGAAACTCTTCCTAAAGATAAGGCATGAGAAGATACTTCCATAACAATATATTTAATATTATTTTCTTTAGCTTCTAATAATAATTTATATAATTGTAATATGTTAGGTGTAGTATTAGGAAGTTCTTGATATTTATCATTATAATAAAAACCTATTGTACCTATATAAGCAACCTTTTGGTCTAGTTCTTTCAATAATTGATATACTAAATAACATGTTGTTGTTTTGCCATTTGTTCCTGTCACACCAATTATTTTTAAGTTTTTAAACTCATGTGAATATTCTTTTACTAATAATTCTTGTAAATATTTTTCTGGATCTTTTACTTTTTTATAAGGAACAGATACTTTTATATCTCTATCCGTTATTATTGAAGTAGCCCCATTTTTAATAGCGTTTTCTATATAATCATGGCCATCTACTGTATGGCCTTTAATAGCAACAAATATTTGACCTTCTTTTACCAATCTTGAATCTATTTCATACTTCATTATTTATTCTCCTTTAAAAATTTTATAGTATAATAACTAATTTATGAAAAAAAATTGAATATTTAAACTTTTAATAAAATTATATCTTTAATATCTTTATCTTCTGGTAATTGATAAAATTTTTTATATAAATTAACCATCTTTTCTAATTCTTCCTTACTTCTTTTTCCAATTATATTTTTAAATTTCAAAGCATCAGAGGTTCTAATACAATTTTTATATATTTCTAGGTCATGATTATCCATAATAAATGGAGTAATATTTTCTTTAATTAAATTAGATATTAAAACAAGCTGACAAATTAATTCATTATTACAAGCAAAAGGAATAATTCTCATCAGTTGAATATGAAAATATGATTCTTTTTCTAAAACCTCGATTTCTGACCAAAATCCATGATAACAATTTAATAATGTTTGTAACTTTCTATATATAAAAGAAAAATTTTCTGTATATTGGGGTTCTTTTTCATTAAGGGAATAATTAAAATTTCTTAAACCAAATACTTTTAAATTAAAATTAATATGATCTCCTAATTCTATTAAATCTTTTATATCCAATATTTTATTATTATTAAGCTTTAAAAAAGCTTCTGAAACTATATCAATATCATTATTATTTATTTGATATCTTTTAAAATAATCTTTTAAATAAATTTTAAAAAACACTTTATCAAAACTTAATATTTCAAATATTTTTTTATCACTTATCTTTATATCCATCTTTTTATACTCCTATTATTAATTATATCATAATTATAAACTTTTAAAAATCCTTTTTCCTTTATTAAATAATATATAATATAAAATCATGGTAAGTAAAAATATTATAATCCCTACTAAAAATGAATATAAAGTTTTATTTATATCTATTTTTATAAATAAAGGTCCCAATGCTACTAACATTCCTACAGCTAAAGTAACAATAACTGCTATACTTTGTTTAATTACTTTCACTTCATTAGTCCAATTAAAATCAGGAAAGAATAAATTAATAAGAAGACCTAAGCTAGAAATAAATAAAGCATACATGCATGGAGTAAATAAAAGTACCATATATTGAATAATATTTATGTGAGATATATAAGCAAGCATAATACTACCTATAAATATAGTAGGAAGTAAAATGGTTAAATTAACCATTATTTTACTTATAAAAATATCTTTAATATTAATCGGTAGTGACTTTAATATCCACAAATTTTTACCTTCTAAAGATATTGATGAATTTGTAGTGCAAGAAATTATACAGAAAACTCCGAATACTAAAGGACCATAAAATACTAAATAATTAGATAATTCAGGTATTTCTAAAACTTTATTTATAGTATCCCCACCAAAAATAGCAAAAGCCCCTAAAACTAATAATAGCATTATACAACCTATAGCAGTATTTAATACATATAAAGAACTAGAAAAATATCTTTTTATTTCTTTTTTATATAATGAATATAATTTACTACTTACTTTAACATCTTTATCTCGGTATTTATTTACGATAGTCACTTCACTTAATTTACTATTAATATTATCAAAAAATTTGACTAATCCAAACTTAAATACTTGATATAATCCAACGGAAATAATAATAAAAAATATTAAATCAAATATACTATTTTCTTTTATTATATTTAAATATACTTTTGTAAGTGGATAAATATTATTAAATTTATTGACTATAACATTACTAATATTAGCTAAATCTATAGATGACATTGATTGCATTTTATAAGATAAATAATAAATAACAAAGATAAATAAAATACTTATTAAAATATCAATAGAAGTTTTATATTTTAAATTTGATACAATAGCCATAAAAATAGTACCAATTATGGAACCAATAATAGTAGGTACAATAGGAATTAAGACAAATGTAATAAAATACATAAGATGAAACCAGATATCAACATCAACTTTTACAATATAAGCAATATAAGTTGGTATTAATAAAATAGCACTAAAAACAACATTAATAATATATAAATTCATTATTTTACTACTAATAATAGTACTTTTTTTAATAGGTAAACTTAATAAAAAAGAATAATCTTTGGCATTAAAAAGAGTTTTATTTACTTTAAATACTGTAGTAATTGCCGAAGTAACACTAACCGTAACCATAATCGTCACTAATATAATATAAGGCATATTAAGTGCTATTAATCCATCTAAAGTAAAAACTATTCCTTTATATACCATAAAAGCTAAAAAGCCAAAAGAAAAGATATATAATAGCAGCATTGGTAAAATTTTTTTAATTTCTTTAAAACCTCTAGCATTTAATATTTTATAAAAATCAAATAAAGTATATAAATTGATTTTGGTTAATTTAAGAAATTTTTTCATCTTCTAACTCCATAAATATATCTTCAAGTGATTTATCTTTTAATACATCATGCATAAAACCAGTTTTAATCAATTTACCATTTTTAATTATAGCTATTTTATTACATAACTTTTCTGCCACTTCTAAGACATGAGTTGAAAAGAAAATACTTGTTCCTTTTTTAGTTATTTCTATCATATGATTTTTCAATTTTTTAGTAGCTACCGGATCAAGACCTACAAAAGGTTCATCTAATATTATATATTTTGGTTCGTGAATTAACGCTCCAATAATAGCTAATTTTTGTTTCATACCATGAGAATAAGAACTAATTGGATTTCCTAATGTTTCTTTAAGATCAAATTCAGTAGCATATTTATTTATCTTCTCCAACCTAGAACTATCTATTTCAAAAATATCAGCTATAAAATTTAAATAATCGATGCCTTTTAAAAATTCATATAAATCGGGATTATCTGGAATGTAAGCTATGTCCTTTTTACATTTAAGAGGTTCATCCTTAATAGATATTCCATCATACAATATATCTCCATTATTAAATTCAATAATATCGGTCATACATTTAATACAAGTAGTTTTTCCAGCTCCATTATGACCAACAAATGCAAAGATATCACCAGATTCAATAGTTAAATTCATATTATTTAAAACTGTTTTATCACCATATTTTTTAGTAACATTTTTTATTTCAATCATCAATTATCACTCTTTCTAATTTTATTATAGTATTTTTAATTTAATTTGTAAATGTTATATATATTATAGTTTTAAACATAATAATAAAGGTGATTATATGAAAAAAGTTTATTCTTTTCCACCAATTTATAATAAAAATTCAAAAATATTAATTTTAGGTACAATTCCAAGTATAGTTTCAAGAAATAAAAATTTTTATTATTCACATCCGAATAATCGATTTTGGAAAATAATGGAACATTTATTTAAATCTAATTTAATTAGTATCCAAGATAAAATTAATTTTTTACTTAATAATAATATTGCCCTGTGGGATACAATTAAAGAATGTGAAATATATAAATCTCAAGATTCAAGTATTAAAAATGTAAAAATAAATGATATTAAATCCATTCTAGATAAAACTAATATTAAGAAAATTTATGTAACAGGTATGACTGCATTTAAAATATATAATAAGTATATAAAAAATACTACTAATATTGATGCTATTTATTTACCTTGTCCATCTAGTGCAAATGCCTCCTACTCATTAGATAAATTAATTACCATTTATACTATTATTTTGAATAATTTAACAATTAAAGAGCATTATAATAATGGAGGATAAAAAAAATGGAAAAAGTACCAAATATGATTTCAACTAAAGATTTATTATACATAGGTGACATGTTTAATTGGAATATGATAGCAGCAAAAAAGTTTGAATTATTTTTAAATGAAATACAAGACGAAGAATGTAATAAAATGATTAATAAATTATGTAATATGCACTATCAAATATGTGCTGATTTAGCAGATTTATTAGAGGAAGGTGGCAAATAATGGAAGATAAATATATAATGATGGATGTATTAAGTACTGAAAAATGTTTAACTTCTAATACTGCTACAGCATTAAATGAAGCATCATGTGATTCTATTTATAAAGCATATTATAATATTTTTGAAAAATTATCTAAAGAAGCAAAAGAAGTATTTAACCTATGCTACAATAATGATTGGTATTCATTAGAAGAAGCTCAAGGAACTAAAATAAATAAAGAATATGATAAATTAAACAAAGAATTAGGTGGAAAGTAACCTATTTTTTTTGTATAATAGATATGGGTGATTAGATCAGTTGGTTAGATCGTTTCGTCGACATCGAAAAGGTCATTGGTTCGAGTCCAATATCTCCCACCAAATATGGTATTAAAAAATGGATTGTTATCTCTAAAAGAGCAATCTATTTTTTAATCAAACCAAAAAAGAATTGTTAAAAAGATACAACAAAATCAGGGTAAAACTATTATCCCATAGGAAGATACAATAATGAATAAATTAATAGTAGTTGAAGGTACTGATTTATTAGGAAAAGAAACTCAACTAATCTTTTAATTAAAAAAAATAAATGATATTAAAAATTATTGCATTTTAAAATGCAACCCTTAGAATAACAACAATAAACAAGATGCAAAATAGTCTTTGCTTTAGATATCAATGGTTACATTCACACAGAATTTTTTACATTCTCACCACAAAAAGAGAAAAGTCGGGAATTTAACTTTTCTCTTTTTAATTTAAGGTCTTTTTTTATTGTTTTTTTATTTTACGACCAAATATCCCAGTTATTTTTAAAATATATTCTAGCTGATATGATCTTTTTTGTAATTCTTTAACCTTTTACCCTCTTGATCCTTCTTTTAATAAAAGATAAATTAAATATAGGAATCTTTATTTTAGACCTTACCCTATATATTCTGCTAATTCTTGATAAGTTTTTAAATTTAGCTGATACTATTTAATATTTATAAGCGTAAGTATATTTAATTGGATTTATTTTTTTATTATTAAAATATACATTATAATGCAAATGATTTTCTAGTGCATAACCACTATTACCCTATTTTAGCTATTAAATCATCGCTTTTAACTTTACTACCTTCTTTAACGATAATACTATCTTTTAATAAATAATAAGTATAATAGTTAATTTATTTTTATATTTATTTTTCATTAAATTCACAGCGTCATTTTTATTTACTAAATTATTTTTTTACTATTTACTACATTTACAACTACTCCATTATGAGATGAGTATATATTTTGATTTAAACCCCCATATTTTCGATTCCGCCCAAGATCCATTGCATGATGATTATTAAACTCATTAGTAAATGACTAATATAATTAACTAGATATCTTAACTTTATCAAAATTTTCACTTCTTCTATTATACTCATTTACAGCACTTTCAATTAAAATCTCTAATTCAAATTCATTAATTAAGATATTTTTAAATCTTAATCTTTCAATAATAATTTTTTTAGCTTCATTTAATTTATCATTACCTTTTAAATCTAAATGTTTCTGCTCGATATATTTAATAGTACTATCAACAATATTTTTTATATATTCATCTTGTAATTTTTCATCTAAATACTTTTTAATTTTATTTAATACATAAGCAAGAAAGCCACCTAATACAGTAATTATCATTGGTAATATTGATTGTATTAATATATTCAAAAATTCTTCGATAAAAAACACTTCTTTCTATTATTATATATAGCATAGCTATAATATATTATGATTTATTTAAATAATAGAAAAGGAATATAACCTAGAAATTCATTTTTAATAATTTAAAAAGATATATTGTTGCTAAAACCTATTTAATTCATATACTATAATATAATTTTAGGTAATTAATAGAAAGGTGGTATTACTTATGACAACATATATAGTTATGCAAGGAGACACTATGTGGCAAATTGCAACAAAATATGGAATTGAATTAAATAAACTTTTATTAGCTAATCCTCAAATCACAAATCCAACTTTGATTTATCCAGGTCAAATAATTAATATTCCTCAAAATAATACATTAACATATACTGTTATGCCTGGAGATAGCATGTGGGATATAGCTCAAAAGCAAGGTCTGAATTTAACTGATTTAGTTGCAAAAAATCCTCAAATCACAAATCCAGCTTTTATTACACCAGGTCAAATAATCAATATATCTTATACTGGTGAAAATCCAGATGTTTCAAATGATATTAAATCATTAGAATTAGAAGTTATACGTTTAGTTAATAGCGAAAGAGAAAGAGCAGGTATAACCCCACTCATTGAAAACAATAACTTAAATAATATAGCTAGAACTAAATCGCAAGATTTCATAAATAACAATTATTTTTCTCATAATTCGCCGATTTATAGTTCTCCATTTGATATGTTAGATTCTTATGGTATAAGATATACTGCTGCAGCCGAAAATATTGCAAGTGGTCAACGAGACCCAATAGAAGTTATGCACTATTGGATGGGTTCTTCAGGACATAAAGCAAATATTTTAAATCCAACATTAAATCAAATTGGTGTCGGGGTAGCAAGAGATAAAGACGGTAATTTATACTGGACACAAATGTTTATAAGGAGTTAAATCCTTATTTTTTTATTATTATTTATTATTAAATTCCATAAAGTATCTATTAATAGTTTCTTCAATTATATTAAATCCTAATTTTTTATATAATTTTATTCCTTTTTTATTATTTTTATAAACCCATAAATAAACTATCTTATTTGAATTTAAAATGTTTAATATTATAGATGACCCAATTTTTTTATTTCGATAATCTTCATCTAGATGGATTTCATCTATTAGTACACCATCTAAATGTTTTAATACTAATAATGCCCCAACTATTTCATCATTAGCATAAATTAATTTATAGTTTTTAATTTGTTTAGGAATATTATCATTTACATAATTATTAATTTTTTCTATTTCTTCAGCTGACAAATTTATGGCATATTCAAAAATGTTTTTCAATTTATATTTTATCATTAATTCTAAATTTTTTTCTGATGCATTTTTTAATTTATATTTCATATTTTTCACCTATCATTATTTTAACTTTTATAGTTAAAGTTAAATCAAAATTTTAAAATCCTACTATTTTATAAAATTCAATTGCTTTTTAATTTCTAATCTCATTTAATTAAATTATTTATAACTTCTTTAATTATAATTTCATTCATATTTAAAATTTCATTTTAATTATACACTAAAATCAAAAAAAACAAACTATAAATCAGTTCGTATTATTTTATGGTGCGTATTGCTATTCTTATCACAGCCCATTTAATCCCACCAACTTTTCAACATTTTATCACGTTTTTAAAATGAGCCCATATTTTCTTTGTACTTTTTTTGCATTTTTTTTGCGGTTTTCTTGCAATTTTAAGTATAAGAAAAAAGGCTTTTAAAGCCCTTTTTCTTAAATAAATTTATCAAGCATAATTCTATAATATGATTCATATAGAATATTTTAAGAACAAAACAAATATTTTCAATAAAAATCCTACTATTTTGCTATCATTTATGAGTAATATTAAATATAGTTATCCAAAAAAAAGAACACGATATTGAACTACCTGAACTTTTTTTATTTAAATGTCAGTTTTATAAGCAAGTTTCATACGAACCAATAATATTAAATAGGAAATTAACCCTATTCCAATTACAGATATATTCTTTTATAAATTGATTTAAAATTCAATAATGGTGCTGGCACGGTGAATTGAACACCGATTAAAGCCTTACCATGGCCTCGTAATACCATTATACTATGCCAGCTAAAATCATCATTATCCTATTTTATCGAAAATTTATTCATTAAAATAGGATATTCTCTTTCATCTACTTTATATATAATTGTTTTATCTATATCTTTTTCTTCACATAGAAACACGACTTCTTTGTCATTTTTTATATCAATTGTATAATAATAAGTACAATCACTTGATTTTAAAGACTTTATTATTTTATATGTAACATTATCTAAATTAATGTTTTTCATTTTCAATTCCTTTTAATCCTTCCCTTTTTAGATTTGATATTTCTTCAAATAACTTATCATTTGCTATTTTTAAATCCATATCTTTTGGTACTTTAAAAGGTTTACCAAATCTTATATTTAAATAATTTCTTTTCCATACTTTATACTCACCTGTTATTGCACAAGGTATGATACTTGCACCTGATTTTTGAGCCATAGAAACGACTCCAAACTTAAAAGGTAATAAAAAAGCATCGATTTTATTCCTAGTTCCTTCAGGAAAAACTCCTAAAGCATATCCATTATTTAAAACTTCCATGGCAGAACTTTTAGCTTCTTCATCTTTTATTTCTCTATTAACAGGAATGCATCCCGCCATTTTAAAAAACCAAGCTTTTTTATTATCTTGAAAATATTCAATTTTAGCCATATAATGAACCATTCTTTTGGTTGATAAAATAACTAAATTTTGATCAAATAAATGCATATGATTTCCCGCTATAATTATAGGTCCATTATTAGGAATGAATTCTTTATTATAATATTTAGGTTGATAACATACTTTAAAAAGAAAACCTAATATTCCTTTTAAAAAGTTATAACCTTTAATGTGTTTTTCTCTTTTCATTATCTTTCTTTACCATATTTCTTTGTACAATCTTCTTCTATTTTTTTAAAATTAACTTTACCAATTAATGTTTTAGGAATTGATTTTATATACTCTATTTCTACTGGCATAGAATATTTGGCAATCGATTTCTCACAATATTTTTTAATATCTCTACTAAGTTCTTTACTAGGTTCATAATTATTTCGTAATACAACATTTGCAATCGGAATTTGTTTACGATATGGATGAGGAACTCCTACTACCACACATGATTCAACTGCTGGATGAGTAGCTATAATTTGTTCCATATACATAGGATAAATATTATATCCACTAGTTACAATCATTCTTTTTAAACGAGATTCAAAAAATACTATTCCTTCTCTATTTTTATATCCTATATCTCCAGTATGTAACCATACTTTATTATCTTTATGATTCCTTAAGGTATTTTTAGTTTCCTCATTTTCATTTAAATATCCCATCATTACAGTTGGGCTAGATATACAAATCTCTCCTAATTTATTAGGTTTTACTTCTTTTTCAGTATTTATTTTAACAATTTTTACTTCAGTATTAGGCATAGGGAGTCCTATAGCACCTTCTTTAAAATAGAAAGTAGGACATACTATACATACAGCAACACTTTCTGATAAACCATAACCAACTCTTACTTGAGTTTTAGAACCGTGTTCAGCAAGATAATTATTAATTCTAGTTCTTAATTCTGCTTTTAAAGTGTCTCCTCCACAAATACAATCGGTAACACATTTTAAATATGTTTTTGATGGCTCATTACTATTTATTAAAGCTTCAAACATTGTTGGAACCCCAACAACAAAATTTGGTTTATTTTTCTTTATTAATTTAACAAAATCTTCTGGTTTAAATTGAGGAATTAAACAACATTTAACCCCAGCTAATAAAACAGTATGAATACAACATCCTAATCCAAAACCATGAAAGATAGGTAAAATAGACAATACCGAATTTCCTGGTTTAGCAGATTCGAAACGACTAATTGCTTGCAAAGCCATCTTATTAAAATTATTATTGGAAAGCATAACCCCTTTAGGTTTACCAGTAGTTCCTCCACTATATAGAATTACTGCTTCTTCCTTTCCTGTTAATTTAACTTCATAATCAATTTTATCATAACTATAACCTAAATCATAAAACTCATCCCAAAGTATTATTTTACTTTCATCTTGTTCTTCTATTACTGAAGGATTTCTAAAATTTTTAACCGATTCCATCGCATTATATGCAGTCTTAACAATTAAAGGCATACTTGTATCTACAGAAGTTATTATAATTCTTTCCATATCTAGATTTTTAGTTGCTTTTAATACTCGTGTTTTTAATTTATCTATAGTTAAAAAATATTTACTTTTAGATACTTCAACATAATATTCAATTTCATTTTCACTAGATAATGGATGAATCATATTAGCTGTTGCTCCAACCATATTGACAGCATAAACTGATATAATTGCCTCAGGCGTATTAGGCATACTAATCGTAACACGATCACCTTTTTTTACTCCAATAGCTTTAAAAGCTTTAGCAGTATGTTCTATTTTCTGATAAAATGCATCATATGTTACTTCTTTTCCAAAATAATTATAAGCTGCCAATTTAGGAAATCTATCAACAGATTGTTTAAGTAATTCATGTATACCACAACTAGGATAATCAAGATGAGTTATTGAATCACTAAATGGCTTTATCCTTTCATTAGAATAATTTTTACTAAATACCTTACTTATAAAATTCATATCATTCTCCATATTTTTTTATTAGATTAATTACTTTTTTTTCTAATATTTGGGTTTCTTTTTCTATATTATTCGTTTTAGGATAATATAATTCACCAAAAACTATTTTAACATTTTTTTTAAAAATTGTATATTCACCTGCAATTGCAAATGGAATTATCGGACTTCCACTAATAAGTGCCATCCTAACTGCCCCTGTTTTAAAGGGCATTATAATATCATTTGTCTTATTAATAGTACTTTCTGGAAATACCCCAATTAATAAGTCTTTATTTAATAATTCAACTGCAGCTGGTACTACTGAACTATCTTTTATTCTTCTATTAACAGGTATTAAACCTAATCTTTTTAAAAAAAATCTAGCTGGTCCATTTGTTAGTTCATCTTTAGCAATAAATCTTATGCATCTTTTAGTTGAAGCGCCTAATATAAAACCATCTTTTTTACTTACATGATTACCTGCTAAAACTGCTCTTTCTTTTTTAGGTATAATATTATTATTTATTATTTGAGGTCTATAAGTTGGAAAAAACCATAAAACTAATAATGATCTTACGATTTTATATGCAATTGGATTCTTCATTATAATCTCCTTACTACTATATAATTTTATCATACTATCTATAAAAATTAAATATCAAAATGGTGTCCACAAAAGGATTCGAACCTTCGACCTACTCCTTAGGAGGGAGTTGCTCTATCCTACTGAGCTATGTGGACGTAACAATAATATAACATATTAATAAAGTAAAAATAAATAAAAAAATGAGTAGAACATAATACTTCATATTCTACTCAGTAGTTAAGAAAAATATAAATATATTCCTTAACTAATTAAATTATATTATAAATAATTTTAAAAGTCAATACATTTTTTAACATAATTTATAGCTAAAGTAGCAGCTATTGTTCCATCATTAGTAGCGGTAGTAAGTTGTCTTACTTCTTTGGTTCGACAATCACCAGCAACAAAGATTCCTTCTCTTTCAGTATAACAATTATCACTTACTATATATTCTGCTGCATCAATATCTAAAAAATCAACAATAAACTTAGTATCAGGTATCATCCCAATAGATTCAAATACACCATCAACTTTAATTATTCTAGTATCATTCTTAACTTTAACTTTTATCTCTTCTAAATTTTCATTACCTAAAAATTCTTCTACGTTAGCATTACATATTATTTCAATATTTTTTTTCGCTTTTACTTTTAGAGTTGAATCATATTCACAAGTTAATTTTTCAATTAATTGTATCAAATAAACTTTAGTAGCTAAATCAGATAATGTTAAAGCACTAGCAACAGCTGAATTTCCTCCCCCAATAACAGCAACAGTCTTGTCTTTATAAAATGCTGCATCACATGAGGTACAAAAATGAATACCTTTACCAATATATTTTTTTTCACTATCAGTACCTAATTGACGATATTTAGCCCCAGTTGCAACTATAATTGCTTTACATTCATATTCTTTATCTTGAGTTTTTACTTTTTTAGTTTTACCATCAACAATTTTTGTTACCGTATCAAATTCAAATTCTGCTCCTGATTTTAATACTTGATCATACATATTAATTGATAGTTCTCCCCCGCTAATTTTAATAAATCCAGGATAATTTTCAACTAATGAAGTTGTTGAAATTTGCCCTCCAATACTTTCTTTTTCTAAAATTAAGGTTTTAAGTCCTGCTCTTGCTGTATAAATAGCTGCTGTCATTCCCGCTGGGCCACCACCAATTATTATAATGTCATACATATTTATTCTCCTATTTATTTTCTATATATTTTTTTATGTCTGATATGTTATTAATATGCTCTACTTCACACTTTTTTATTATGATTAAAGTTGGAGCTTTCTTAACATTAAATTTTTTTGTTAATTCTTCTTCTTTTTCTGCATCAATATATTTATATTTGATATTTTCTTTATCCAGTAATTTAATTACAACTTTACAATTGGGACAAGTCTTAGTACCAAATAAATATAATCCATCTTTAAGTTTTAATTCTTTTTTTTCTTCTATTTCATAAGATTTTCTCATTTTATATTCTTTAGCTTTACCATCATTCCAGTTTTTAACTGGACGATAATATCCCGTAATACGGCTATATACTTCCGTTTCTTCTCCACATATTTCACAATTCATAACTTCACCATTAAAGTAACCATGATTTTTACAAACAGAATATATTGGACTTAAGGTATAATATGGTAATTTATGATTTTCAGCTATTTTTTTAACTAAAGCTGCTGCCGATTTCCAATCTGGTAATCTTTCTCCTATATAAGCATGAAATACTGTTCCTGATGTATATAAAGTTTGTAATTCATCTTGTATTTCTAACGCTTCAAATATATCCTCAGTATATCCTACCGGTAAATGAGAACTATTAGTATAATAAGGAATATTGTCATCAGAAGCAGTAATAATAGTAGGATATAATTCTTTATCCTTTTTAGCAAACCTATAAGTTGTTGATTCAGCAGGAGTAGCTTCTAGATTATATAAATCACTATACTCTTCTTGATAATCAGATAATTTTTCTCTCATAAAATTCAATACTTCTTTAGTGAATTTTTGAGCTTTTTCATTAGTTAAATCATCTTTAACCCAATTAGCATTTAATGATGCTTCATTCATACCTATTAAACCAATAGTCGAAAAATGATTTTCAAATGTACCTAGATATCTTTTAGTATATGGATATAAACCTTCACTTAATAATTTACTTAGGACATTTCTTTTTACTTTAAGTGATCGAGCAGATATATTCATTAATTTTTCTAATCTTTCATAAAAATCTTTTTCATTTTCTGCTAAGTAAGCAACTCTCGGCATATTTATAGTTACTACCCCAACTGATCCAGTAGATTCTCCACTTCCAAAAAATCCTCCTGATTTCTTTCTTAATTCTCTTAAATCAAGTCTTAAACGGCAGCACATACTTCTAACATCGCTTGGCTCCATATCACTATTAATATAGTTAGAAAAGTACGGAGTTCCATATTTAGCCGTCATTTCAAATAACAATTTATTATTTTCAGTTTCTGACCAGTCAAAATCTTTAGTTATTGAATAAGTTGGAATTGGATATTGAAATCCTCTCCCATTAGCATCTCCCTCAATCATAATTTCAATAAAGGCTTTATTAATCATATCCATTTCTTTTTGGCAATCTTTATATTTAAAATCAAGTTCTTTGCCTCCAACAATAGCATTTAATTCAGCCATATCAATAGGCACATTCCAATCTAGAGTTATATTAGTAAAAGGCGCTTGAGTTCCCCATCTACTTGGAGTATTTACTCCATAAATAAATGATTGTAATGCTTGTTTAACATCTTTATATGTTAATTTATCAGCTTTAACAAACGGAGATAAATAAGTATCAAATGATGAAAACGCTTGTGCTCCAGCCCATTCATTTTGCATTATACCTAGAAAGTTAACCATTTGATTACATAAAGTACTTAAATGTTTTGATGGTG
>JAQUFX010000015.1 GCA_028684435.1 Bacilli bacterium | reverse complement strand
TTTGACTTGTCATTATATACCAAGGAACATATACATTACATTTTTGATAAATATTTTTTAATCGATCACATTGGATTTCAAATAATGATTTATTAATACCATATTCTAATATATAAGTACCTTTAGGGCCATCAAATCCTAATCTAGTTCCTTGACCACCTGCCATCGTTACAACAGCATAATAACCTTTTTTTATTTCTTCTAATCCAGTATCATGATATTCCTCTGTAGTAAGATAACTAGGTATTGATTTAAATTCATCTTTTTCTTTCTTTTGATTAATTAATTTTGCTAAATCTTTTAATAATTCAAAATCAATTGATTCTATTTGCTGAATTAGATGTTTCTTTTCTTCTTCATTTAATTCAGCATAAAAATTAAGTAAATGGTCTTGTCCATATTTTTTTAATTTACTTTTAATTATATTTAACATACAATATCTCACTTTCATATCTATAATAATAAATATTTTTTAATTTTACAATCCTATTCTTTATAATGTATAATTCTATATAGGTGAATTAATATGGAAGTAAAAGTTAAAGGAATATATAAACATTTTAAAGGAGATTATTATTTAGTAGAAGATATTGCAATCCATAGTGAAACAGATGAAAAATTAGTAATATATAGAGCATTATATGGTACTAATGTCTTATATGCTAGACCATATAAATCATTTATTGACAAAGTAGATAAAATTAAATATCCTAATATTAAACAAGAATATCGATTTGAATTACAAAATATTAAAAGTAAAAATATATAAAATTATTCATTAACAGCGAGCAATTCTTTTATTTCTTCAGCTTTATGTTCCCAAGAATTATCATTAGCATCTTTTATTAATTGTTTTTTATAACTAGAAGTATATAATATTTTATAATTTTCGATTAAATTTTTATAATCTTTATAATCCTTAGCAATATTAACTGATTTATATTTCTTACATTCAGGTAAATCTGATGTAATAATAAATTTTTCTAAAGCCATATACTCAAATACCTTAATTGGATTTGTTGATAAAGTAATTTTATTAATAATAAATGGTATCCATGCTATATCAAAATATTTAGCATAATTAGGTAATGTTTTATAATTAACAGAACCTAAATATTTTATATTAGATAATTTTTCTATTTCGGATACATCAAAAGATGTATCATATTTTATTCCGATTAAAACAAATGCATTATCGGGATATTCTTTAGCAAGTCTTTTTATTAAATCATAATCAAACCATGATGCTAATGCTCCATAATATCCAATTATTGTTTTATATTCTTTTTTAATATTTTCCATTATAATTATTTTATCTTTAGATAAATTAGTAAAATGTTTAATATCAGCCCCATTAGAAGATAAAATAATATTCTTTTTATTTTTTCTTTTTGATACCATATCTTTATATAACTGGTCAGCACTAGTAACTACTAATACATCTTTATTATTAATAACATAATTATGAATATCTTCGACATTTTTAGGTAATTTATCTGTTCCAGCAAGGATTGGATTTAAATCATCTATATATTCGTATAACATGCCAAAGCCATTATTAACATATAAATCTACTTTTTCTTTTTTTACATCCCAACATGTTGAATATAATTGTAAATATTTAGGAATATTTGTTTCTTTTAATTTCTGAAATAAAAATTTTTCAAAATTATTTATTTCATAATCTACTAAATATAAATTATTTTTTTCTTTTTTAATAAAATCTACTTTATCAGTCATTCTTGTAACTTCATAAAATATTAAGCATTTTTTATCAGATAAAATATTAGCTATTTGTTGTGGTCTTTGAAATAAAGGAACATTCCATCCAAAAGATCCTCTCCATACTAAAATACGATTATAATTTTTTGAAGATAAAATATCATCTATATATTTGGATAAATTATCTTTTTCTTTATTAAATTTTATTCTTTTATTAATATTAATTTTATTAATATAATTAGCATTTATATATGTAATGGACTTCTTTATAGTTTTTAACAAACCATCTCTTCTGGTTACATTAATAAATTTTGATATTTTATCTTTCATTACTTTTTATTCCTATCTAATATATTAAATTTTTGAATTAAAATTTTGAATTGTCTAAGCGGTTTTGTTATTTTCCATGATGTTGAATTATAAATATTATTTATATTAATTTTATAATATTCAATTTCATTAATCATAGCATCTTTCTCATTATTTATATTATTTATTAATAAGTTATTTTCAATTATTTTATTATACATAATAAAATTTGTTTTTATATTAAAATCATTAGTGAAAACGGCAATATATTTTTTCATTAAATTATATACTTCTATAGAAGAATAAAAATAATTATTTTTATAATTTTTATTGTTTAATTTTTTAATCTCATAAAATAAATTTACTATATTTTGTTTATTGTAAAACTCTATGTTTATTGTTTCTTCTTTAAACTTTTTAACAAAATTTTTAATACCAAAATCTGAAATAATTTTGGTTCTGAATTGATACTCCGACATATCGCCTTTATTTATATCTTTAATTTGTTTTTGTATCTCTTTTAATTCTAGGCTATCACAATAGTTTGGAACAAAATTATAATGATGTAATTTCTCATATATATTTTGATTAATAACTCCAACAATCTTATTATAACCAATAAGGAAAACAGGATAATTCATAGCTAATCCCTCTATTACTACTCTACCTATTCCTATAACGCCTGTATATTTATTTTCTATATCTTCATTAATTTGGGCTGAATATCCTTTTAATTCAACCTTTGATTTCAATTTATTTTCATCAATATAATCATTAATATAATCTTTTTCAGTGCCTTCGCCAAATATATCAACTTTATCAATATCTAAATTTGGTAAAATATTTAAAAAATTAATAATATCTGATAATTTATCATTATCTAGCCTTGAAATTAACACCCATTTTTTATTTAATTTTACAGTGTTTTTTTTATATAATTTACCATCAATAGGATTAGGTAAAAATATTGATTCATTATATCCTATTCTTTTAAATGCTTCTATTCCCTGCTTTGTTACACAAAAAACTTTTTTAACTGTTGTTTCAAATGAATAACGAAATAAAATTGAATCTATATAACCATCAGGAAAATTTAGTGATCCCATTCCATGATAAAGATAGACAATCTTTGTATTAGTAATATTAGCTGCAAATACAGTTGGAAAAAGAGAATAAAAAGGATTTGCTATTATTAAGTCAATTTTTTTGTCATGTATTATTTCAATTAATTTATTCACATCATTAATAAATTCTGAAATACTAGAATTTGGGGAAAATTTAAAATCAGTAATAATTGATTTTTTATCAATATTTAATCCTGTATCAAATTTTCCAAAACAAAAATAAATATTATTTTTGTTTTTTAATTCATTATACATTGTATATAAATATGTTTCTAATCCACCCTTTAAAAAATTTTCACTAATAATTAAAATGTTCATTTAATACCTCATTTATATTTATTTATTATTGCATCAACTATTCTTTCGCTTGCATGTCCGTCTCCATATGGATTATGAGCTTTGCTCATTTTATTATATTCTTTTATATCCGTTAATAAATTTTTAATTTCATTATAAATCACTTCTTCATCAGTTCCAACTAATTTTAATGTTCCAGCTTCAATTCCCTCTGGTCTTTCCGTAGTATCTCTTAAAACTAAAACCGGCTTACCTAATGATGGTGCTTCTTCTTGAATACCCCCGCTATCAGTTAAAATAATATAACTTTTATTTTGAAAATTATGAAAATCAAATACTTCTAGAGGCTCAATTAATCTAACTCTTTCTGTATCTTTAAATATTTTATTAGCTATTTCTCTTACTTTTGGATTTAAATGGATCGGATATACAACTTTTATATCTTGAAATTCATCCACAATTCTTTTAATAGCTTTAAATATTCTTTCCATAGGTTCACCAAAATTCTCACGACGATGAGCAGTTAATAAAATCAATCTTGAATCTTCTGCCCATTTTATTTCCGAATGATTATAATTCTTTTTAATCGTAGTGTCCATAGCATCAACAACAGTATTCCCAGTTACATATATTTTATCTTCGGATATATTTTCAGCTATTAAATTTTTTTTACTTAATTTAGTTGGAGCAAAATACATATCAGTCATACAATCAACCATTTGTCTATTCATTTCTTCTGGATAGGGAGCGTATTTATTATATGTTCTTAAGCCTGCTTCGACATGTCCAATATCTACTTGATTATAAAAAGCAGCAAGTGCTCCTGCAAAAGTTGTTGTTGTATCTCCATGCACCAATACTATATTTGGTTTGACTTCTTTAATAACTTCTTCTAAACCATTTAGTGCACGTGTTGTTACATCTCCTAATGTTTGACCTTGTTTCATGATATTTAAATCATAATCTGGTTTTATACTAAAAGTTTCTAATACTTGATCTAACATTTCTCTATGTTGAGCAGTAACACATACAACACTTTCTATTTCGTTTCTTGATTCTAATTCTTTGACTAGAGGGGCCATTTTTATAGCTTCCGGCCTAGTACCGAAAATACTCATTACTTTAATTTTTTTCATTCTAAGTCCTCCTAATATTTAACTGATTCTGATTATTTTTTCTTTTCTATTATTTACTTTAATTTTATCTTCAACATAAATTTTTTCAGGTATGTTAGTAACTTCTTCATCATATTCTATTATTTGAATTAATCCGCAACTAATATTATCATCTTTTATTACTTTCTTACTTCTAATATAAATTAATCTATTTTGTATTAATTCTTTTTTTATAGTTTCAATAATTTTTGGCGATACATTTTCTATATTATCTACATAAAACTCAACAAGTGGTATATTACTTGATTTTCCATTTAAATTATTTTTTTTCAAAATTTTTGTCCAACGCTTAATCCAAATTTCTTTATTAAAAATTTGAGCTATCTCAACTGCATGCTTTTTTATATTTTCTTGTTTATCATAGTTTTCTAAAATATCAATAATAGTATTTAATAAGTCAGATTCATTAGGCTCAATTAAATATCCATTATACCCATTCAAGATTAAATCAGTTAAACCTCCTACTCTAGTAGAAATTACAACATTTCCGCTAGCCATAGCTTCTAAACAAGATAAACTGGTCCCTTCACTATATAAAGTAGGAATTAAACTTATATCTGCCATTTTATAGATTTCGTGCATTTCAAAAGGACTTTTACTATAACAAAAAATTCGATTTGGATATTTTTTCATTTTTGTCTGAATTCTTTTTAAATCTAAATCATCTCCTTTACCAACAAAATGAAATTCTATATTGTCATACTTATCTAACAATTTGTCAACAACAGCAAGAGTAAGATATAATCCCCTTGGCTCATATAATCTTCTAGGATAAACTATCACAATTTTATCGCGTTTTTTTAAATAATCCTTCCTCGGGTAAAATTCTTTTGTATCAACATAATTTGGTATAACAGAAAACTTGCTATTACCTGTTTTATAATCAATAGTTTGAAACCAATTTGCAGTGTTAGTATCTACTGAAATCAGTTGATCACATGCTAAAGCACTTTCAATGAACATTCTTTTATTATTCCAAAAATCGATTCCATCTATAGCTTTATTATATTTATGATCCCAACTTATGCCATGGCTTATACCAATAGATGGCCCAATATGATATGGATAACATTCATAAAATGCAGAATATATATGAAGTTGTGATTTATTTTGAGTTTGATAAATATAATTTTTAGTTTGTTTAGCCAAATAAAGACTTCGATAATCTATTTCATTATCCCTAACTTTTAAACCTATGACATTTATATTATTATATTTTCTAAAAAAATTTTTACTAGCATTTTGGTATATATCTAAATTATATCCTAATTGTTTACAGACTTGATGAAGATCAATTAAGTATCTTTCTGCTCCACCCGAAAAATAATTTGAACCCTCATAATTATAAAACGTAGAAGCTTTTACAGTTATATTTTTGTCATTATCATAATTTGCGATTAATTTTAATCCGATAATGGTTGCCAATATTTTTTCAATAGTATTATCAATATCGACTCCATAATTTATTGTAATAGAATATGGGAAAAAACATTTTTTTCCGTTTTTATTTGTTACGAATATAAAACTTCTATTATAAAAATAATTATTAAAATCTTCATTAGATATAGAAATATTGTTAGTAATTTTAGATTTATTCTTCATTAACTTAAATATTTGTATATTCTTATTATGAAATTTTTTTTCTTTAATCGGTACATTATAATCAAAAACAATACTAATATGTTGCTTTTTAAATTCCATCTTATTATTAATTGATAATTTATTACACTGATTTTGCTTTTTTTCTTTTAATTTTCGTAATATACCTTTATAACCATTATCTTTAAAAAGCAACATCGCATTTAATATTGAAATAATTTTCAATTTTCTTAAAATGTTGTAACTTCTTAAATCATTATTTTCCATTTAACTTTACCTCTTTTATTTTTTCTTCAATAAAATTAGCTCTCATAGTCCAAGTATTAATAAAACTAATTTTTTGACATTCTAATTTAATTGATTTTTTATCCATTATTAACATCTCGTCAATGATATTATTAATATTATCATAATCTTTAATATCAATTAATTTTAATATTGGAGTATTGTATTTTTTCATTTCATAAATAGGAGTACTAATTACTGGTAATCCAGCTGCTATATATTCGAAAAATTTTACTGGAGATACATTATTTGTCAAATCATTTACAATAAATGGAATTATTCCTATATCAAAATATTTAGTATAATTTTTTAATTCTTTGTAATCTTTTGCTCCCAAAAAATAAACATTCGTCATATTTTTTTTGTCAATAAATTCTTGATTAACATTTCCTATTAATACTACTGAATATTTATCATAATTATTAATTTTCTCAATTAATGATATATCAAACCAATTTTCAATAGCACCAAAATATCCAATTATTATTTTATTTAATTTCAATACCGGCTTTATATCATTAGGAATATATTTATCACGTACTATAAAATCATCAACATTTGCAGCATTACTAATTAAAATTGCATCATTTCTATCTTTAATATATGATTTTAAATTCGTTGCTGTATATGTAATAATATCAGCATTTTTTATTAATTTTTTCCATATTTTTTTACTAAATTTATTATATCTATCAAAAAAATCTAATCTATCTAGTACATCTAACCAAATTATTTTATTATTAATAAATATTGAATAAATATATTGTAAAAAATATGATATATAAAAAATAATTTCTTTATCTTTTATTAATGGTAATAATTTTTCTTGACCATTAACTAGATATAAATTTTTTTCAACTTCTTTAATTATATAGTCATCTTTAGGATTAGGTTCACAAAAAAAACATAAATACCCTTTTTTCGCAAATTCTTTTAAAAGTTGTTGTGGCCTTTGTATTGGTTCCCACATTATAGCTTCAGGATAAACAATAATTCCTTTAAACTTAAAATTTTTCATCTCCTTTGCAATAAAATTGAATTCTGGCATTAATTGTGAATTTATATATCTATTTTCAATCATATTTTTATTTTTAATATACATTTTTAAATCTTTTATTTCTTTATTTTCTTTATTATTAAATATCATAATTGCCTGCCATATGTTTTATTGTGTAATTTTCATACTTATCACATATATCTTTTGTATTACCTATTTCTTTAATATTGCCTTTTTCTAACCAAACTACTTTAGAACATAACTTTTTTATAGCTTCTAAAGAATGTGATACATATAAAACTGTAGTGCCGCCAGTTATCATTTCCATCATTTTAGCTTCACTTTTTGCTTGAAAAGCAATATCTCCTACTGCAAGAATTTCATCTACTATTAATATTTCGGGATCGACAATGGTAGCTATAGAAAATGCTAATCTTGCAATCATGCCTGATGAAAAATTTTGAACTGGCACATCTAAAAATTCTTCTAATTCTGAAAATGCTATTATTTCATCAAATTTTGAATCTAATAAATCTTTACTATAGCCTAAAATAGCACCATTTAAATAGATATTTTCTCGTGCTGTTAGTTGCATATCAAAGCCTGCTCCTAGTTCAATCATTGGACATATATTACCATATGTTTCAATGCTTCCTTTCGTCGGTTTCATAACTCCAGCAACTATTTTTAATAAAGTAGATTTCCCTGCTCCATTTGAACCAATAAATCCAATAACTTCACCAGTTTTGATTTCAAAATTAATATTTTTTAAAGCCCAAAACTCTTGTTTTTCTTTTTTGAATTTCCTTGGGTTAAATATATTTACAAACCATTGCTTTAAAGAAAACTCTTTTTCAATTCCTAAATTAAAACGCATTGATACATCATTTATTTTTATCATTGTTTCCTTTTTCATATTATCACCTACACATAATAAATAAACTTATCTTGTTTCTTTCTAAAAATATAAATTCCAAATATCAATACAACAACTGCTGAAACACCACAACCAGCCCATTGACCTATAGTAGGTATATTCTTATATAATATTATAGATCGAGCAAAATTAATAAATTGATATAAAGGATTTAATTTAAATAAAGTTTGAAAATTTTCAGGGATCATTGATATATCATACATAACCGGAGTCAAATAAAGCCACATTGTTTGAATAATACCATATATATAAAACATATCTCTTAAAAACACTGAAATAGTTGCTAATAATAAACCCATACCCAAAGTAAACATAAATAAGCATATAAATACATAAGGTAATAGTAAATGATAAATATTTAATTCTGTTCCTGAAACTATAATAACCACATATAAAGGAATTAAAGTTAATAAAAAATTGATTCCAACAAATAAACATTTAGATAAAGGAAAAACATATTTAGGCATATATACTTTATTAATAAGTGAAAAATTACTAACTATACTACTCATAGCTAAATTAGACGCTTCACTAAAATAATTAAAAATAACTAAGCCAATTATTAAATAAACTAAATAATTTACTCCAGGTGTACTAAATTTAAATACATTAGTAAATACTATAGCAAGTACAGCCATCATTAAAATCGGATATAATAAACTCCATAAAATACCCAACACACTTCTTTTATATTTAACCTTAAAATCTCTAGAAACTAACTGTTGCAATAAAAATTTATATTTTTTAAAATTGTATAATATTTTTTGTATCATTAATTTTCACCTTACTTCTATTATTATAACAATTATTCTTAAATATTACTAGAAATATAAAGAAAATATTTTTAAATTTAACTTTATTCTTTTGGGTTCTTTAATCATTATATAAAGCCAATCTAAATTAAGTTCAGCAATAATTTTGGAGATTTTTTATATTTCCAAATCAACATTATATTTTAATTTCTTTAATTTATTTTCAACTCTTGCTTTCATTATTTAAAATTCCTAATACTAATAAAGATCATTAGTTCTTATTTTATTAATAAGTTTTAACTAAAATGTACAAACACTAAAAATATTCACAAAAAGTGAATATTTTTACTTATTTGATTTTTATATCTTTAAATATAATGATGTTATTTGCTATCTTTTATTAATGCTTTTTTTAATTTCGGTAGTTGATATACCTTCAGTACGATCTAAATATACAACATCACAATATTCCCGTAAATACTCAAAGCGGTCACTATCAGCCCAATCACTACCCATTACTACAATATCAACATTATAATCTTTTACATCTGATATTTTTTGTTCCCAATTATTTTCAGGAATAACTAAATCAACATACTTAATTGCTTCTAACATTTCTTTACGATTTTCATAACTATAATATGATTTTTTTCCTTTTAATTCATTAAACTGATCAGTTGAAATAGCAACTATTAAGAAGTCCCCTAAATCTTTTGCTCTTTTTAGTAATCTTATATGACCATAATGTAATATATCAAATGTGCCATATGTTAAAACTTTTTTCATTTCTTACTCCTTTAATTCCCCATAAATTCTTCATATTTTTTTAAAACCTCTTCCGGTTTGCCTATCATTTTTATTTTGCCATTATGAAGCCATAAAACTTCATCACATAATTCTTTTAAATTTTCTGTACTATGTGAAACAATTATTACTGTTCTATGTTCTGCTGAAATAAGTTCTTTCATTTTATTATAACTTTTTTTACGAAATTGAATATCACCTACACTCAATACTTCGTCAATTAGCATTATATCGGTTTCTAAAATAGCAGTAATTGCAAAAGCTAATTTAGAATGCATTCCAGTTGAATACATCCTAACTGGTTTATATATAAATTTACCAATATCAGCAAAATCAATAATTTGTTTTTCCTTTTTTCTTATTTCATCTTCAGTAAAACCTAATAATAATCCTGATAAATAAATATTCTCACGACCTGTTAATTTTTTATTAAATCCTACTCCAATAGAAAGTAATGATATAGAATTTCCATATAAATTAATACTTCCTTTATCAGGAGAAAAAATACCTGCTATAGCACGAAGCATTGTGGATTTGCCACTTCCATTTTTACCTATTATACCTAATATTTTTCCTTTTTCTATTTTTAATGAAACCCCATTTACTGCCTTAATGATATCTACTTTTTCCTTATTTTTTTTATTAAAAAATGTGGATCTTATAGACATCTTTTTTAAACCTTTATAACTTATATGTAAATCATCTACTGTAATTGCATACTTTTCCATTATATCACCTTTGCATAACTATTTTCATTTTCATGAATAATATGTATTCCTATATAAGTTAAAACTGATCCTATAGCAAGCCAAAACAATAACCCTTCAAAGCTAGGCGTTGTATTATATATTAATATTTTTCTAAATTCATTCATTAAAAAGGCAACTGGGTTAACTTGTAATAAGAAAACTTGAATGATTCCTTCTATTCTTGTACTAATATTGTAAAAAACTCCTGACAAATAAAATACACATCTTAATACAATATTAGTTAAATTTGAAAGATCTTGTATATAAACTCCATAATGCATTAATATTAAGCCAATGCCAAATGAAATTACATATAATGTAAATAAAATCGGTATAAAATATAACATTTTTAATGTAAAAGGAACATTTAAGAAAATCATAATAATAACTAAAATTCCAAAAGATATAAATAATTTAAATAAATAGGTAAGTGACTTAGATAAAAGTAAAACATACTTTGGTATATAAACTTTTGTAATCAAATCCTTATTATTTAAAACTAGTTTTACACTTCCGTTAATCATTCTACTAAAAAATTCCCAAACAGTTATACCGATTAAAACAAAAGGTATAAAATATTGTTCAGTATTTTTAAATACATAACCAAATACAAAAGCATATATTAACATAAAACTTAATGGTTCTATAATCCACCATAGCCAATTTAAATATGAATCAGTTATTTCACTTTTCAATTCTGCTTTTGCTGAGCGTATTGCATATTTAAAATATAGCTTAAGATTTTTTATAAATTTAGTAATATCTTTCACTGCTAATCACTTCGATCCTTTCTTCTTTATTATAACAATTTTTTTATAATATAAAATGTTTATTGACTTTTTTGATATTTAATCCATTCTTTATATGATATGATAGAAAAACTTACTTCAGGATTTATATTATAAAATAATTTATATCTAGTTTCCCATATTGAGTTTTTTTGTGGCGTAGATGTCCACAAATATTGTTGATAAGGTAAAATTGGAATTATAATTTCTTTTGATACTTTACTTTCATTATAAATGTAATTATTCCGCTCATTATTTATAAAATATATATATATATATATACTTAATAAATAAATAGCTATTGTTAATGAAACTATAATAGATGTTTTAGCAATTTTTCTAATATTTTTTATTTTAAAAAGATTATTTAAAAGTTCATTTATAATCACGATAAATATAACATAAGTGACAAAAAAATTTCTTGCTCCAATCGGAGTAACAAATAAAAGAGGTATTACCATAATTATAATACTAAAAATATAAAACATTAATTTTTGTCTTTTAAATTTATCTTGAATAGTGAAAAATATTATTCCTATCATTCCACAAAGAAAAGCTAAACTAAATAAACCTTCAAATATAATTGTATATTTTAATAATATTTCCCAACTGGGATACAAATGTTTCAGTAATGAATATGTAGCATATGATATTATAATACTTAGAAAAGAATAAATAATAAATTTTGTTTTATTGCTTATCATTATATTTTTTTGAAAAAATTTAAATGTAGATATTATTAATAATAAAACAATAGCTATATTAATAAATAAATTATTAAATATCATATCTTTATAAATTACATCAAAATAATTAGTGTAAGCCCTGTTTAACAGTTCACTAAATCCACTCGCAAATGATCTATATGTATCATTATGATTTGCTATATTGTTATAAGCACCATTTGTAAACATAAATAATGTGCCAAATAAAGAACCTAACAAATAAAATATTTTACTTAAAGTAACTTTTTTATATTTTAAATATGAATATGAAATTAGAAAAATTGATATTATTATATTAAAGATTGTTATATTTTCTATAAAAAGTGACGCACTAAAAGATAATAAGAAGAAAAAAATAATTCTTATTTTAGATTTATCTACTTCATATTTTTGAAAAATATCTTTTATTAAATAAATAAATATTAAAATTAATAATGCAGATATTGCATAATTACTAAAACCAGAAGTCCAAACAACACTTTGTCTTAAAATGTCTATTGGTAAAAACAAGAAAAACATTAAAGAAATATACATATAATATATATTTTTATTGACAATTCGTGATGAAAAGTATATTATTCCAAAAAACGTAAAAGCCATTACTATAGTTTTTATAATATTTGATCTAGTTAAAATTAAAACTATTATATTTCCTAAATATCTCCCATTATAATCCTGAAAAAATGTGTTGAAGCGTTCAATACCAATTTCACTTCCCCAAGCCCAGTCATCTCCTGTATAAGGAAAAAGATAACATAAAAACAAGAAAAAAGTAATAATAATCAAATAACTAATATTATTTTTAATTATTTTTTTCATAACATCATCTCCAAACTATTTCAGTTTTATTATTTTGTCGTAAGTTCTTTCGCAATTGTTAGAATCATTAAATGCAAAAAAATCATTTATTCTTTTTTCATATTTTGAATCTAACGTTGCATCATTTTTTAATATTTTAATTATTTGATCTATTAGCGAATCAATATTATATTCAACTGGTCCCAATCCCATTTCTTCATAATCAAAATAGCCAATATCATATATTTGTTCTTTATAAAAACTTTCTTTATCAAATTGAAAATATAATAATGGTTTTCTTAAATAACCAAAATCAAATGCTACACTTGAATAATCTGTTATAAGTATAGCAGAATCGCTAAATAATTTTGAATAATTAACATTGCTATATTGAAAAATTACATCTTTTTGTTTTTTAAAATTCTTTATATACTGTTGCATATTATTATGAGGAACAAATCTTAATTTATAACCATATTTTTTTAAAGCATCTAATAGCCTTTTATTATTAATAAGATTATTATATATATTAAAATATTGACTATTTACAAAGGATTCAATTGCACTTCTTTTTCCAGTCTTTTGGTCAATTTTAGAAGCCAAACTTCTTCGCCATGTTGGCATTATAATAATTTCTTTATTCTTATTATTTCTTTCTAATTTATCATATCTTGCTAAACCAGTTAAAATTACATTTTCTCTTTCAAAATTATACTTACAATCAAAGAGAGAATCATACTCATATTTTGATGATGTAATAAATAAATCAATTTTTTTAGAATTTATATTTAACCAAGAAGATAAATCATCTTTAATAATACCATGCTGTAAGAAAACATTATATCTAGGATATAAATCTTTAATGTATAGTGAGTTTTTTCCAAATGGATTATCAACTATAGTATCAATATGCGAAGAAATTATAAGTTTGGCTTTAAAAAATATTATTTTATACTTTATCGAATTTACATCAATTACGTTACCTATTTTTTTTAATCTTTTAAAATCTGGACTTTCTTTACTAATTGTAAAATATACTTTTCTTTTTAAAGATTTTTTAAATTTCATCATATAATTAAAAAACGCTTCACCATTATCATTTGCGGCATCAATTCTATCAGAAATTATCCATACTTCTCTAAGATTAAAAATTTTTGATATTTTTCCTAACAATCTATATATTATGCTTTTAAATTTTTTGCGTTTTAATAGATTTATTGTACATTTTAGCTCCAAATACAATTTTTTTAAAAATTTATTATTATATATTACTAATTTTTTTTCTTTATTCAAATATTTTAATATATATTTTTTTCTAATTATATATAATGACGAAAAAGAAGATCTTAAACTTGCTGCATTTATTATTTTTAATTTAATCTTTTTATGTTGATTATTTATCGATATTCCTGCAGAGATAGCATTTAAACCCTTTATTAACTTTATTACTACTTTAAAACCTATTTTATCCGAATGTATATTTTGATAAGTTAAATTTTGCGGAACATCATAATAATCTAATAAATATTTATTACCCAAATTATCCACAAAATACACATCTTTTTTTTCATGTCCAATAGGTAATAAATCTCTGCCATATAATATTAATCTATCTTCTTCTGCAACAATATTATCAATGAATAAATTTAAATCTGTAAATTTTAATAATATATTATTGTCTATTAATATTTGCTCATTTTTTAATCTAAACTTATTAAACAAACTTGAACCATACTTAAATAAAAAATAATTTTCTTTTTCTTTTTGAGACAAAAATCTCATTTTGAAAACAGTAGAATCGTCTACATACTTTAAAAAGTCTTTCAAGTCAGATAAATAATTTTCCCATTTATTTTTGTCTAACGAACTATTATTCCAAGATACATTTATTCTCCATTTATATTCATATAATATAAAAGTCTGAACATATTCTATAACATACCCATATAATTTTATAGATTCTTCAATAATCTTATTCCAACCGATATGTAAAGTCTCATTGTACCAACTTGGATTATACATTGAATTATCTATTGCACTAGAACAATCATTTCTAGTTCTATAATTATAATTTGCAGTATCAATTGTTCCATAAACTAACTTTGGTAAAATAAGCTGATAAATAAAAACCATATCTTCACTTATTTTTATTCTTTCATCAAAAAATAAATTTTGTGACTTTATTTGATGAGTTCGAATTATTGTCGAAGAAATACTATTTTGAATATAATCCGGATTTTTGACAGTAGAAATAATCATTTTATTTTGAAATTTATAGTTTAAATAATGGCCTCCAGTTTTTCCTCCAAATTTAATCATGGGAAATGAAACCATATCAATAATTTGATTTTCATCAAGAAATTTTATACCTTGTTCATAAGCATTTATATCCCATTTGTCATCACCATCTAAAAAGTTAATATATTTTGCTTTTACTTTTAGCAAACCTCTATTTCTTGCAGCGGAAACACCAGCATTTTTTTGTTTGATATATACAATATTATCCGGATATTTTTTTGCATAATATTCACATATTTCACCACTATTATCGATACTTCCATCATTAACAAGTATTAATTGTATATTTTTAAAACCTATAGTTTGTTTTATTACACTGTTTATACTCTCATTTAAATATTCTCCAACATTATATATTGGTATAACAACACTAATTAAAAATTCTTTCTTTTTCATTTTAACCACCTATTTTAGTAATTTTTCAATATTCTCATATGAATGCTTTATATTATTGCAACAGTAATTATTCTTTATTTTCAATAGTTCATTCATAGGATATTTTCCTGAATTAATTGCATCTATTTTTTCTAAAACGCCATTTATATTTTTAGTTACAGAAAAATGCAAATCTTTCCATACACTAGAGTATAAACCTCGACTTACTTGATACTTTATAATATCATTTGTATATAAGATAATTGGTTTATCTATTGCTACAAAATCAAATATGATTGAAGAATAATCAGATATTAAAATATCAGAAATTAATAATAAATCTTGCGTTTCAACATCTTCATCTATATTTATTATATTTGATATATTCAATGTATTTAAAAACGAATGATTTTTAAACAAAATAATATATTCATTAGATATTTTATTTTTTAACTCATTTAAATCTAATAAATAATTATGATCTTCTTTTTTTTCTTTATAATTATAATCTCTCCATGTTGGAGCATAAAAAATTATTTTTTTATTAAGAGGTATATTTAAATATTTTTTTATTTGATTAGTTTTACTTTGATTACCAATACTATCAGCTAGATATTGAACCCTTGGATAACCATAAGCTAAAACTTTTTTACTATCTATTAAGAATGATTCAGTAAAATATGATTTATTACTTATATTTTCACATATTAAATAATTCCATCTTAATATATCTTTATATTTAATTAATTTATGATTTTCATATATAGAACTTATATGTAATTCATTTGAATCAAACAACATTTTTTTAATTGGAGTTCCATGCCACATTTGAATCCAATTTGCACCGATTCTTTTTTTATAATTTGCTGGAACCCATGTTTCAAATATTATATTCTTACTTCTAGCTAATAATTTCCAAAATTTAAATGAGTTAGGTATTACTCTGTTTTCATAATTTATTATTGATAAATTTGTTACAAAATATATATTTTTATAAACATTTTGTTTTTCTAATAAATAATCATAAAAGTATTTGGAATTTCCTATATATCGATTATCAAAACCTAAAAATAATACTGTATTAGCATAAAAATTATTTTTTAGTTGGATTTTATAATATATGGATTTAATAAAATTATTAAATTTTAAAATATTTTTAAAACTATATTTTTTAATTATTTTTTTTATTTTTTTATTTTTAGTTAAAGAATTAATTAAAATAAAATAATTAATTTTACTTTTCGGCAAAATATATTTAAAAATTATTTTATCTTTCTTTCTTGTATCTAACGGCAATTGTAAATCATAATTATTTTTATTTAATATTAAAAATACATTTTTTAAAAATCTTTTACCAACTTGTTTTGATGGCATCCTATTAGAATAATATGTATGAGATCTATTTAAAAAATATTTATAAATATAATATTTACTATATTTATTTTTAAAACTAATTCCGTCTAAAGAAACTTTTATAGCTTTTAAAAAAGAATCATAATGTAACATACTATTATAATTTGATTTTGTTGTAGAATATTGATTAACGCGAACATAATAATAAGGATTATGAACTGTACTAATTCTATTAGCTAAGACGCAGGTTTTTATATAAAACTCATAATCTTCATATATATATCCTTCGCCATATTTAATATTATTTTTTGTTAAAAATTCTTTTCTATATAACTTATTTACTGTAAAATATATATCTGCTGTTAAAACAAGTTCAGTAGTTTTATTTTCTAATAGTGAATATCCCATAAATTTGTTTTTATTTATATATTTAGTATTATTATTATCATAATAATACATCCAATCACAAATAGCTAAATCTGAATTATATTCATTAATTGAATCATATAATTTTTCAAGAAATTTTTCATTAATAATGTCATCTGCATCTATAAAAGCAATAAAATCTCCTTTTGCATATTTTAAACCTTTATTTCTTGCTATTCCTTGACCAGCTTTTTCTTGGTAATAATTATATATAAAATCATATTTTTTATTATATAAATTTATTATTGATTGAGTGCTATCAGTTGAACCATCATTAATTATTATAATTTCAATATTTTTATATGTTTGATTTAAAATGGAATCTAAACAATCACTTAAATATATTTCTCCATTATATACTGGAATAATAATAGAAATTAATTTTTTATTCATGTATTCTCTCCTATTATTTTTTCAATAACTCTTTTGCTTGCTTGACCATCATCGAGATAATTATATTTTTCATTAAATTTTTCATATGTTTTTATATATTTTTTGTTACTTTTTTCTATATTATTAATTTCATTTACTAAATCTTTTTCATTATAAACTATTGGCCCAGGTAATTCATCAAGGTCAAAATAAAAATCCCTTAATTTATTTTTATATTCTTCAAAATCATACATGTAGAATATCATTGATCTTTTTAAGTTAGTATAATCAAAAAACGCACTCGAATAATCTGTTATTAATATATCACTAATAATATAAAGATCATTTATATCATCATACTTACTAACATCATATATAAACCCATTATATTTATCAAAGTCAAATGAGTTTGCAATAAAGTAATGAGCTCTAAATAAAACTATATAGTCTTTTCCTATTTTTTCTTTTAAATAATCAAAATCAACTTCAGTTTTATATGTATATCCCAACCCCGATTTATGTTGATTATCTCTCCAGGTTGGTGCGTATAATATGATTTTTTTATTATTAGGAATATTTAATTTTTTTCTAACATTCTTTACATCAGAATTTTTATAATTAATTAAAAAGTCGTTTCTTGGATAGCCAGTTTCTAATATTATTTTATTATTTTCTAAATTAAAAGCTGAAATAAACTTTTGAGTACAATATTTAGATGGTGATATCATATAATTATATCTTTTAGCATCACCTTTATATTTTTTTCTTATTTCATTAACACTATTCATGGAGTTGCCACCTTCAACTTTTATATCAAATCCTAATCTTTTAAGAGGTGTTCCATGCCAACATTGTATATATACTTGATTTTCTTTTTTAATAATACTTTCATTTAAACGTGAATTAGTAAACCAATATTTAGCTTTTGAATATGCTTGATAATATTTTTCACTTTTGTATTTAATAATAATAGTATTTTTATTATTTAATAAATATTTATAATCTAAAGGATTTATAAAAGCCCAAACAAAAATATAGTCTTTATATTTTTTATTTTTTAACATTTCTAAATATATATATTTAGGGCTATCCGAATATTGGCCCCCCATAAATGATTCAAATATAATTAATTTCTCATCTGTTTTATTAATTAAAAAATACAGCAGGTATTTTATTCTACCCAATATAAATAATGTGTTTCTTAACATTTTTTTAAAAAGTGGATTCTTCTTACTATATGATATTAAAATTTGTTTCACTTTTTTTGTCATTGCTTATCTCCTATTATAAATTTTATTAATTTTTGAGTAACATCTCCATTTATATTACTTACATAATCTTCTCGATATTTTTTTACCAATTCCAAATTGTAATTCCCATTTTGTATTTTCTCAACCAAATTATCAGCTCTTTTAAAAACATAACCTCTAAAATATTTATTTAAATCGATATTTAAACCAGGATCTTTTAAATATTCATCATAATCATAAACATAAAAATATAAAGGTTTATTTAAAATCGATGTCTCAATTGAAAATGCAGAATAATCTGTTATTATACAATCAGCTACTGATAATAATTGTAGGGTATTAAATTCTTTGCATAGATATATATTCTTTCTTGAATATAATAATTCAATATTAATTGCCGGATGTAACTTTAAAACCAAAATATAATCATCATTAAATTTATCGATTAATTCATTAATTTTATAATTATTATTTTCACGAAATGTTGGCGCATATAAAACTACTTTTTTATTTTTAAATTTAGGGTATTTTTTATATATTTTCTTTTTATTGTTACTATCACTATTTAATATATAATCAATTCGTGGCATACCAATTTCTATTATTTTATCTTTACTATAGCCAAAAGTTTTTTCATAAATTTCTGCAGTTTTCTTTGAAGATGCGATTATATAATTATAATTTTGATGTTGTTTCAACACTTTAGCAATTTTTTGCGCATATGGTTTTTTAATGATTTGAACCCCAAATTTTTTAACCGCTCCTAATGCATGCCAAATTTGAATAATCTTTAAATTTTTTTTATGTTTTAATATACTAATATATAAATTATACCCATCTATTATACATATTTCACTATTAGATAAATGGTACATTTGTTTAAATAAAGTATAATTATTTTTAATAAAAAAACTAAAGGGATTTTTTTTGATTTTTTTAGTCAAAAAAACAATTTTATAATTTGGATATTCTTTTTTAATTTCCTTTATCATCAATTCATAATCAATAGAAGGTTTATTTGTTTGTCTACTTAAAAAAAACACTTTTTTTTTGGTTTTATTTAGCTTAAACAATGAATATATAACATTTAAAAATGTAATATAAATTTTAATAATGAAAATCATAAATCTCACTTATTTCCAATCTATTACAAATACAATTATATTGTATCATATATAAAAAAAAATTTAAATATTTTACCAATTTTTAAAGCATTTTTTTATAAACAAGATATTTCAAAAATAGAAAAAAATTATTCATTTTTTTGAATAATTTTTATAATTTTAGTTGTTTTTTGCATCAAGAATTTTTCTTAAAATCTTTTAATAATAATTCTAATTAAAATTATCTATTATTTTTTGAATCATTTATATCAAACTTTGTTTCTTCATTATAACAATCATTTTTAAATATTACTAAGAAAACATATTTGATAATATTAAGATTTATTTTAATTCTAGTAGGTTCCATAACCATTCTATAAATCCATTCTAAGTTAAGTTTAATAATCCTACTTGGTGCTCTATTTACTTTACCACTAACTACATCAAAAGTTCCACCTACTGGCATAATGATTTTAATTTTAGAAAATTGCTTTTTATTATTAATAATAAATTCTTCTTGTAAAGGAGTCCCAAGAGCTACAAATAATACATCTGGTTTAGCGGCTTTAATTTTTTTAATTGCTTCCTCATTATTAACATAGCCATTTAATGTCCCTTTTATTAAAATACGCGGATACTTATCTTCTAACACTTTTTTTACCTTTTCAGCAATACCTTTTTTTCCTCCATAAAGATAAATTTTTAACTTTTTATCTCTGCTTAATTTGCATATATTTCCAAAAAAATCAATGCCTGCTATTCTAGTAGTCAAATTTATATCTTTCATTTTCGAAGCATAAATTACCCCTATTCCATCAGGAATATTATAATTTGATAAATTAAATTCCTTTTTAATATTTATATTATTATAAAAATTCATCATAATTATTGGATTAATATTATAAATGATTACTTGTTTATTATTATTGACTTCTTTAGTTAAATTATTAATCAGATTATCTTCTGATAATAACGGGATTTTAAACCCTAGTATTTTATTATTATGATTTTTTTTAACTCTTAATTCATTATAAAGAATTCCTAATACAAATGATAAAGGTAATATAGTACTTATTGCATTAAGCAAATTCCCACTAAAATATGCAGCTAATAAAAATATTCCTATGCTTAATAATAACATTAAATTTTTAAATGTTAATTTAATTTCTAAATTAACAAGTACTTTAAAAAATGAGAAAATATAAACTATAAAATAAATACTTAATAATAAAATAGTTCCTATTAATCCTATAGAATAATATTGCATAACATAATCTCTCTCAATATTAAATATATTTATAACGCGATCATAACCAATTCCTAACCAATTATCTGAGGAACTATTATTTAAAGTTTTAACCCGCTTTATAACTGATATTTCAATATAACGTGTATTACTTAATTCAATAGGTGATTTAGTTAGCATATTTTCCCAAAATTCCGGATCATTTTCATATTTATAATATTTTAAAGGGAAATTAAGATTAATTAGTTTGCTATTAAACTGATCAGTAAGTACTTCATTTTTCTTTTCTGTTAAATTATCCTTAGAATTATTTTCCAAATTATTAATACTATTAGTAATCTTATTATCACGATAATTTGTTCTTTCTATTAATGGCGAATAAAATAAAAAAATATTATAAATAATTATACTTATCAATACTAGCGTAAAAAACTTAGTGTTTAATTTTTCACGTTTGATAAAGACTAAAAATAAATGGATTAATAAAGATAATAATATTATTATTAAAGGACCAACTGTAGATAATCTATTACCTAATATAAGCATAGATAGTAATACAACAATTGACAATATTATATCTGTTTTTTTAAAGTAATCTTTTATTTCATTTAATAATAAAGGATAATATAATAAAATAATTGCAATAATTTGATTGCCTAAATGAAAATATCCTTTACCAGAAATTCCAGTAAATGAATTATCTTTAGAAGTAAACCAACTAAATATATTAGCTTCTATTGGTTTAAAGCTATAAGTAGAATACCCTAGTTTAAATAAATTACATAATACGATTGAACCACATATAAACCATAAAGATATTTTCATATATTTCATAAATTGTTTTAAATTAATATTTAATTTATAAACAATATAAATTATAAATATATTCATAATCATTTTATATATATATAAAACTTCATCTAAATTCGAATATATAGTCGGAATCTTATTTGTAAAGTTTGAAGCATTAATAAAATGAGCTATTGAATAAACAAAAAGAAAGAAAAAATAGATAAGAAATAAGTTTCGCTCTTTTTTATTTGAATATTTGATAAAAATAATTAAAAATATTATAGATATAATACCTAATCTTATTAAAGTAGAAATGCTATTATAAAATATATGTAAATCTAAAATAATTGATAAAGTATATAAAACTAAAACAGCTTTTATTAAATTTGATTTATCTAATATTTTATTCATATAATTTCACCCAATATTATAATATCATTTTTTTATTATAATTTCATTATATTAACAATTCTATGTCAATTATAACAATTATGATTAATTTGTGGCAATTGATATTTATAATAATTTAACATAAAATTTCATTTTTTTCCTTTAATCTGATATAATATAAATAGTTATATCTTCAATAAGGAGGCTAAACGGGTATAATGAGCGCCAGACCCACTTTGGGTGACGAGGTCAGTAATTATCGAAATATTCGGCGGATATTACTGCGTTATAAGGAAACGTTAGATATAT
>JAQUFX010000014.1 GCA_028684435.1 Bacilli bacterium | reverse complement strand
TTTTTAAAAAAAAGCTTGACATTTAATTTTAACTATAGTAAAATTTATTTAGTTAAGAAATTATTTATTTAATATCTTAACTACTGAGAGAAACGTGATTAATTTTATGTTTCTCTCATTTTTTTTAAGGAGAATTATGAAAGTATGTGTTTTAACATTAGGTTGTAAAGTAAATTTATATGAAAGTGAAGTTATAAAAGAACAATTTATAAACAATAATTTTAAAATTATAGATTTAAATAATAACCCAGATATAATAATAATTAATACCTGTTCAGTAACAAATCAAAGTGATTCTAAAAGTCGAAAAATGATTAGAAGAGCTAAAAAGATTAATCCTAAAAGTATAATAGTAGTTTGTGGCTGTTTTGCTGAAAATCATAAAGAAAATATTCTATCGTTAGGAGTAGATATTTTAATTGGAAATAAAGATAAATCTAAAATTATAGATCTAATAAATGATTATTATGAAACCAAAAAGCCAATTGTTAAATTTTATGATTTAAATAATTCGTTATTTGAAGATATGGTTATTAGTAATTTTGAAGATAGAACTAGAGGATTTGTTAAAATTCAAGATGGTTGTAATAATTATTGTTCCTATTGTGTTATTCCTTATATGAGAGGTAGAATACGTAATAAAGATATAAATGTAGCTTATGAAGAAATAAAAACATTAGTTAATAAAGGATATAAAGAAATAGTATTAACAGGTATTCATACGGGAAGTTATGGAACTGGTACTGACTATAATTTAACAACATTAATAAAAAAAATTAGTTCTTTAAAAGAATTAAAAAGAATAAGAATAAGTAGTATAGAAATAACGGAAATAAATGATGAATTCTTAAAAGAATTAAAAATAAATAATAAAATATGTAATCATTTACATATACCTCTTCAAAGTGGGGAAGATTCAGTTCTTAAAATGATGAATCGAAAGTATAATATTCAAGAATATAAAGAAATAATTAATAAAATAAGAAAAATAAGACCTAATATTAATATTACTACCGATGTTATTGTTGGTTTTCCTACTGAAACAGAAGAAAACTTTAAAGAAACTATCAATAATATAAAAGAAATAAAATTTGGTAAAATTCATGTATTTCCTTATTCTAAACGAAATGGTACTGCAGCTGCTAAAATGAAAGATATTGTATCAAGTATTGATAAGAAAAATAGGTCAAAAGAATTAATAAATTTATCATTAGAACTTGAACATGATTATTATTTAAAATTTATAGGCCAAAAGGTAAAGGTGTTAATTGAAGAAGTAAATGAAAATTATAGTGTTGGGCATACTAGTAATTATATAAAAGTAATTATAAATAAAAAATTAAAACAAAATCAAGAATATATTGGGAATATTACTTTACTTGACAAAAATAATGTCAAAATACTATAAAGAAATTGTTAATAATATAAAGATAATATATAATAATTATAGGTGGGATAGTATATGAAAATGATAGAAGAATTTAAAGTAAGTGGTGAATTTGGAAATGATCCTATTAAAGGGAAAGTAACTACTTATACGAATAATATTAAAAAAGCAGCACAAAAGGGCGTTAAAACTTCAATTATTTCTTCATGGAAAAATATAAAAGAAAGAATTAATACTACAATTTATAATAAAGAATTATTAAAAAAGGTTGGAACAGCTTTAATAGTTGGTACTATAACAATGACATCTTTAACCGGATGTCAAATAAATCCAAATGCTAGTATTATTGAGCAAGAAGAAAAAAGTTATTTAATTACAATCGATTATACTGTTAAACCTGGTGATAATTTATGGAATATAGCGGGGTCATATTCTAAAGATATTCAAAAAGAAATAAATAAAATATGTATTTTAAATAATATAGAAATAGAAGGACCTTTAGTTGAAGGGACAATATTAAAATTAGAAGTTCCGAATAATACAAATGCATTTAATGATGAAATAAAAAATATAGAGTGGGATGCTACAGATTATTTTTTAACTAAATCATTTATTATCCCAGAAAGTGAGATTCATCCAGAAAACCTACAATTTGATACTAATAAAAATCAAGTAGCATTGTTAATAGCTCAAACACATATTAAACGAGAAAGTTTAGCTCAAATGAAAACTTATAAAGATCAATTTTCCCCTGAACAACTAAAAGATAAAATATATGAAATTGATGAAAACTATGATAAAGGTATTGCTATAGTTGAAAATACAACTGGAACAGTTTTTAATCTAAAAATAGCAATAGAAGATTATAACAATTATACAAAATTAAATGAATCCAATATTAAAAGTAAATAAATGATGACTATATCATCTTTTTATTTTGGTTATTATTTTATATATATGCTATTATATTATTATGAATTTAATTAAAGGAAAATATAAAAAAACTATTTTTGAGTCTGATGCCGGTTATTTAGTTGGTCTTTTTCGAGTTTATGAAACTGATTCTCAAGATATTGAAAAAAATAAAACAATAACTATTACTGGTTATCTACCTAATTTTAAAGCTGATGAAACATATTTATTGAAAGGTATATTTATTGACCATATTAGATATGGGTTTCAGTTTGAAGTTCATGAATTTGAAAAACCTAAACCAGATGAAAAAGAAAGTATTATAGAGTTACTGGCTAGTTCTTTTATTAAAGGTTGTGGTATTAAAACCGCTGAAAAAATATATAATTTATATGGAAATGATTCTTTAAATAAAATAAAAGAAAATAAAGATAATTTATTATTAGTTTCAGGAATGACAGAAAAAAAAGCTAGTAAAATATATGATTCGATAATTAAATATTATAAAGCTGATGATGATATTACTTATTTAAAGAAAATAGGTTTTTCTTTGAATGATACTATGAAGTTAATTAATTTATATGGAAGTAATATTAAAGATATTATAGAAAATAATATTTATGATTTAAGTGAAGATATAGAATTTAAAAAATTAGATAGTATTTTTTTGCAATTTAATAATAAAGAAGCCGAAAAAAGAATAAATGCTCTTATAATTCATACTATGAAAGAGTTAACTTTTAAAAATGGTGATATATATTTAGATAAAATTGAAATAATTATTTATTTAGAGCAAGTATATAATATTACAAATAATATAAATGAAAATTTAGAACAATTAGTTCTAAAAAAAGAAATAATAATCGAAAATGAGGATTATTATTTAACTAATGATTATTTAGATGAAGTATATAATGGTGATTGCATTTATAAATTAATAAAAGAGAAACCTAAAATTATAATAAAATTTGATAAATATTTAAAAGAAATAGAAAAGAAATTTAAAATTATTTATAGTGAAGAACAATCCATTTCTATAAAGAGGGCTTTAGAAAATAGCATATCAATTATAACTGGTAGTCCAGGTACTGGTAAAACAACAATAATTAAAGGCATAATAGAAGTATATAAAAAAATATATAATATATCTTGTCTTGATAATAAAGTTTTATTATTAGCACCAACTGGTAGAGCAGCTAAAAAAATAACTGAAACAACTGGTTATCAAGCAAGTACTATTCATCGTTTTTTAAAGTGGGATAAAGAAAGAAATGTATTTAAGATAAATGAATTTAATAAGCAACATTATAAATTAATAATTATTGATGAAGTATCAATGATTGATAATCATTTATTAGCTTCATTATTTAAAGGTAATAAATTACATACCCAAATAGTATTTGTTGGAGATGAATATCAACTTCCTAGTGTAAGGCCTGGTTTAATTTTAAATGATATGATAAATACTGATTTAATAATTCACACTAGTTTAAAAAATATTTATCGTCAAAGTGAAAATTCTTTTATTCCTATTTTAGCTAAAGATATTAAAGAAGTAAATATTAATGAAAATATTCTCTATAAAAAAGATGATTATAATTTTATTGTTGTTCCTAGTTATAAAATTAAAGATATTATGAAAGCTGTTCTTGTTAAATGTAAAGAAAAAAATATTAATGAAAATAAAATTCAAGTTCTTGCTCCTATGTATAAAGGTGAAAACGGGATTGATAATTTAAATCTTATGCTTCAAAATATATTTAATCCTAAAAGTAAGAAGAAACTAGAATTTAAATTTGGCAATATAATATTTAGAAATGGAGATAAAGTATTAAACTTAATAAATGATATTGATTTTAATATTTCTAATGGAGATATAGGTTATATAATAGATATTAATCCTTATAATAAAGATGATATATTAACAGTTGACTATGATGGTAATATAGTACCTTATAAAAGAGAAAAGCTTAATACAATAATACATGCTTATGCAATTAGTATCCATAAAAGTCAAGGCAGCGAATTTGATCATATTATTATGCCAATTACAATGGCTTATTCTCGAATGCTTTATAATAAACTAATTTATACAGGTATATCAAGAGCTAAAAAAAGTTTAATTCTTATTGGAGAACCTAAAGCTTTTGAGAAAGCTGTATATAATAATTATAGTGTTATTAGAAAGACAAAATTAAAACAAAAAATTTTGAATAATATAAATAATAATGGTTAAAATATAATTAAGGAGTTGAAACATATGAAAACAGTAAATAACATGTTTATGTTTGCAGTAGGGGCTGCTATGGGAGCAGGTGCATATATGAGATTGGAAAATTTATCTAAAAATAAATATAAAGTTAAAAAAAATGTAAATAATGCTATTGATAGTATGGCAAATACAATAAAATAAGAGTGTTCTAAAAGAATGCTTTTTTTTGTATAAACATAGATAATAAGGAAACAATAATATTATATGAGATATATAAAAAATATAAACTTATTAGATTTATTTTTAGTTTTAATCAATATCCTATTGATTATTTTTATAATTGAAAAATTTCAAATTCTAGGCTTTTGTTATACTATTATAACTTTAATATCGCCTATATTTTTTGGATATGCTTTAGCATGGATATTAAAGCCACTCATGTTTTTTTTTATTAAGTATTTTAATGATAAAATAGCTGTTTCATTTACTTATCTTTTGATAGTATTATTTTTATCAATTATTAGCTATTTAGCAGTTCCTATTATTATTAATGAAGTAAAAAGTTTAATTCCTCAAATTATTAATATATATGAAAATTTAAATCCTATCATAATAGATAATGTTGATTTTAAAGCCATTGGAACAAAAGTAATTTCAATTCTTAATCGCTATACAATCAATATTAAAGATATTTTATTAAATATATTCTATGCTTTATTTATTAGTTATTTCTTTTTAATTAAACATAAAGAAATTAGTAAGTTTTTGGGTACGAAATTACCTAGCGAGTTAATAAATAGAATAAGTATTAATTTAAGAAGCTTTGTAAAAGGAACCTTTATAACGACTTTAATATTATTTGTGATGAGTATTATAAGCTTTTGGATAGCTAAACTACCATATGCCTTTTTGTTTGCAATTATTATATCGATTACAAATATAATCCCTTTTATAGGTCCATATATAGGAGGTGTTCCTTCAGTTATAGTTGCTTTTAATGTAAGTGTTAACTTAGGAATTGTTGTTTTAATTATAGTATTAGCTCTTCAGTTAATTGAAAGTATATTTGTTAATCCTTATGTTATGAGTAAATCTATTAAAATAAATCCTATATTTATTATTATTAGTTTAATTATTTTTGGATATTTTTTTGGTATAATTGGAATGCTTTTATCTACTCCGATAATAACTATAATAAAAACTCTTTATTTATATAATAAAGAGTTTGAAGTAATTAATTTTAAAGTTCTTGGTAAATAGTTTCATCATAATCATGGTCTTTAATATCATAATTTTGTAAAATAAAGGTGTCTATTAAATAAAACTTATGAATTAAATTATTATTATTAGAATATTGACTTACAGGATCATCCCAAGTTAAATCTAAATGTAGCCACATGTTATTAATAAAAATCGCATTCCATACATGAGTATCAGAAGCAACTTTAAAATTAGGAACATTTAATCTATTTAAAAACAAAGCCATAGCATCAGCATATCCACCACAAATAGCATAATTTTCTATTAATGGTCCATATGCGATATTAGATTTATAATTTTTTATTCCATTTATTCTATCTTGATCATATTTGGTATTATTAATTATATAATCATGTATTGACAAAATTTTATCTTCAAGTGCCATATTATTAGTTAAATAATTTTGTATAATATAATCTATTTTTTTATTTATTTCATCAATTTCTGATTGATGGTAAGCTTTGGTTACTTCAACATTTATTTCGCCAGATTCGTTATTAATAACTTTAATACTACTAAAGTTATTAAAAGGACTTATAAAATTATTAATATGGGTAAGCAATGTTGAATCAGTACTTATTATATTTACATCTTTTGTACAATCAAGATATTGAGAAGGACAGTAAAAAGTGAATTTATCATATCCATTATTTAAAATAGAATAAAAAATATTTTTTATATCTTGTTTACTATAAGGAATAAAATCAATACTTTCTTGAACAAATTTATAATTATTACTTTTATAATACTCATTAGGATTACTTATAATAACAGTTGGTTGATGTTTTAATAAGATAGCCATCTTATCAGTTAAATAATCCAGATTATATGCTATTAATAAGGTAATTATTATAGATAATATTAAATAATAAATTTTTTTCAAATGAATCACCTAGAATAATAATATCAAAATAATAAAAAAAAAGAAACAATTACATTTCTTTAACATTTTTATTCAATCTTGATTTTTGACGATCGCAAGTGTTTTGTTTAATTATTCCTTTGCTAGCGGCTTTATCAATATTTTGAATAGCATTTTTTAATTCTGCATTTGCAGCTTCTTTATCTTTATTTTTAATAGCTGTTTCAATTTTTTTAATAGAATTTTTAATTCTTGAAGTGTAAATTTTATTTTTACTTGATATAATCGCAGTAGTTTTAACACTTTTATTTGCACTCTTTATATTAGGCACTTTAACTCGCTCCTTCCTTAAATACAATATAAATTGTATCAAATAAATTATTGAAAAGCAAATAAAATGTTGCTTTATTGTACTCTTTAATGATAGAATTGTATTAGAGATTGTATAGGTGATATGATAATGTATATTAAAAGTCAATTGAAAAAAAGATTGTTTATATCAATTGCAACTGTTTTTATATTAGTTATTACTATTGTGGGGTCATCATATGGTTTGTTTATGGATGTTAAAACTGATATCAAAGCTCAGGTATTAAGCGTGGGTGATTTGCAAATTACTTATACTAGTGGTTCAGCAATTAATCTAACGGAATTAAAGCCAATGCTAGATGAGTTAGCGATGCTAGAATCTAATAACATTTATACTTTTGCAATTGATAATACTGGTACTACACCATATACTTATTCAATAAGTTTAGATGATAATCCTAGTTTATTAGACAGAAATCTACTTTCTCATAATTATATTCGTTATAATCTAAATGATGATGGACCTAATTTATTAGGAAATCAACCTCAAAATAAAATATATACAGGAGAGCTTGAACCAGGTAAAGCTAAATGGTTTTCATTAAGAATATGGGTAGCAGATGCAAATATTTATAAATTACCAAATGAAGCATTAGGAAGTGAAATACATTTAAATATAGTAATAAATGGAAAAGCTGGCCTATTAAAATAAAAAGGAGTGTATAAAGGTGGAAAAAGAAATATTATTTGATAATGTAGAACAGAAAGAAGCAACTGAAAGGGTATTAGCGGCAGTTAGAATTAAAACAATTAGTAAAGAATTAGATGAACTAAACGCTGAGATAGTAAAATATTCTAGTAATATTGATAAAATATTAGAAAGAAATAATCTATCTCCTCGATATATAGAAAGACTAGGTGTTCTAGATAATATATCTAATGTTACATTAGATGAAGATTTACTTGATATTGATTTTCGAGTTAAAGAAGTTATTGAAGATTTAATTAAAAGAATTAATACAAGAATCAATTTAATAAATAACAATGAAGTTTTAATTAATGAATTAAAAGAAACATATCAAATTGATGAACAAAAAATTCCAGAATACATTAAAACAGCAAAATTAAATAAAAATGATTTTGATGAATTAATAGAAATATAATTTTTAAAGGAGAGATTTAAATTGACACCAGAACAAATAGCAAAATTAGACAGAGAAAAAAGATTAGAAAGAGAAAAAAGAATAAATGATTTTATAAAAAAAATTGAATCTAGTGGTTTTATTATTAATGATTATATCAAGGTAACAGAATTAACCGAACTAGTGGCTAAAGGTGAAGTAGGGCCTGTTAATCAGTTAAATGCTTTAGTAAATTTAAAAAAACAAATAGAATCATTTGACGTAGTAAAAGTATCAAATGATTTTAGAAGAGACTTAAGGAATCAATTCGATACATTATTAAATTGTATGAGTAAGAATACTAAAGCACCTGCAGTATCAGCGATTAATAAAAATATTACTGAAACTGAAAGATTTAGTAAATTAATTTCTAATGTTAAAACTAAAGCTGGCATTTTATTAGCGGAAAATCGAGTTGAAAGTGCTGTTGCAAGTCGAGAAGAAACTTATCAGAAAATTCAAGACTTAAGTAATAATACTTCTTTAAATGCCGAACAAAAAATGGTTGAATATAAAAGATTATTAAATATTTATAATGGTGCTAATTTAGATACTATAAAAAATGCTAAAAGAATCACTGATAGGGGAAATAAGGATATTTCCATAGATTATATTGATGATTTAATTCAAGATTTTAATAAAATATATCAAGAAGTTATGATAATGAATTTAGATGATGATACTAAAAAAGCTATGATTGATAATTTTAGCAATATTTCATTATTATGCACTAAATATAAAGCTATGATTTCGACTTTTATTAGTCATGAGCAAAGAAGTGAAAGATTATTAAGATATTTAGGAATTAAATTTAATGAAGAAATGAGTAAAGAAAAAGAAGAAGATAAAGCACCTGAAATAAAAGAACAAGAACCCGTTATAGAAAATATATTTAAAATAAATGATGTTGTATATTACAATGGTAAAAAGGAATCAATATTACCAGGAAATGGAACATCTACACCAAGTTTAGATTTAGAAATTGGTAAAGAATACAAAGTGGAAAATATAGAAATAGTTGATGGCATAACCTATTATAAATTAGATGGAATTGATGGATTATATGAATCATCTCGATTTGATAGTAAGAATCTAGCGGAAGAAGAAATAAAAGTAAATGAAGAAATAATTGAAAGAGAAGCAATCCCAGTTACTTTAGAAACATCTTCATTAAATAGCGATGAAATACAATCTATTGAAGAACCAAAAAATATTTTAATACCTGAAGAAGAAAAACCAGAAGAAACAAATGGCTTGAATAATAATTTAGGTGATAGAGTAATCTCTGTTAAGGATGCAAAATTCAAAGGATATGGAACACTTACATGGAAAATTATTGCTTTATCAGGATTAGTAGCAGGTGCGAGTTTAAGTATGGCTCCTCTTGCATTAGTTTCAGCTATTATTTGGGCGTACAGTGAATATCGTGACCGAATAGATATAAGTAAAAAGGAAAAATTTTTTCCATCAATAGTCAAAAAACTAAAAGCAAAAATAGCGTCAGCAAATGTTGACAATGAAAAAACAAACGAATTAATGCAATTAATTACTGGAGTTTATGAAGAAAATAAAGCACAAGGTTTAGTACGAGAATTAGCAGAAGAAGAAAATAAAGGAATGGGAATATAAAATGAAGTTGGATACTATTGTGGAACTAGAAGGTAATAAAAAATATTATATCTTAGATGAAACAATTCAAAATGATAAAAAATATTTTTTAGCTACTAAATTAGATGAAAATGAAGAAATGACTGATGAATCAATTATATTTGAAGAAAATAAAGTTGGAGAAGATTTTTTCTTAAAAGAAGTTACCGAAGAAAGTACAGCAAAATATATATTATCAGTATTTACTACTACTTTGATAAATGAAATAGAAACCGAAAAAAAAGAAGATTAATATCTTCCTACACCAAGCTTGTGATATACTTCATAAGCTTTTTCTTTGGCTATTTGTGTTGTTCTTTCAATTCCTTTATCTAATACTTTTTCAATTGTATCATCTTTTATAATATTAAAATATTTTGTTTGAATATTTTTAAGTAGAATTTCTACTTCATCAGCTATTTTATTTTTAAATACACCATAATTTGCATTTTCAAATTCTTTTTCAATTATGGTAATACTTTTATTAGTTAATGAGCTATATATAGTTATTAAATTTGATATTCCTGGTTTATTAATTGGATCAAATTTAACTATCGATTCGGAATCAGTTATAGCACTCATAATTTTTTTTCTCGCAATATTTAATTCATCTAGTAAATATATATTACCTTTAGGGTTTTCATCGGTTTTACTCATTTTTTTAGTTGGGTCTTGTAAATTCATAATTTTAGCTCCAGTTTCAGGTAAAAGAGGAACTGGTATTTTAAATGTATTTCCATATTTGTGATTAAATCTTTCTGCTATATTTCTAGCAAGTTCGACATGTTGTTTTTGATCTATACCTACAGGAACTATATCTGCATCATAAATTAAAATATCAGCAGTCATTAAGACAGGATATGTAAATAATCCGGTAGTAACACCATCGGTTATATGTTTTTGACTTTTTTCTTTAAATTGAGTCATTCTATTCATTTCGCCAATATAACTGTTACATTCTAATGCCCATGATAACATAGGATGATAAATATTTTCTGATTGATTAAATATATAAGTATCTTTTCCATTTAATCCACAAGCTAAATATAATCCAACTGTTTCTCTAATTTTTTTTCTTAAATGATTAGGATTAGGATTAACAGTTAATGAATGTAAATCAGCAACAAATATAAAACTCTCATATTTTTTTTGAATTTCTATAAATTGTTTTATTGCTCCTATATAATTTGCTATAGTTAAATATCCGGTTGGTTGGATACCAGAAAGCATTCTTTTCATTTTTATCACCACCTTAATATTATCATAAAATGTATAAATTTAAAATATATATCCATATTATAGTTAAGGAGAAAAGATTTATGAAGAAAAAATATTTGTTATTAAGTTTACTATTATTATTTATAACAATAGGCTGTACTATGGGTAATACCCCTAAATCAAAAGTAACTGATTTATTAAAACGTTATAATAATCAAGATGATGTCATTAAAACAGAATTAGGTGATTATTTAAATGCTCTTGATTTAGACAAAGATAATTTAACTGGATATCAAGATATTTATTTAAGACAATATTCTGATCTTAAATATAATATTAAAGATGAAAGAATTGATGGTGATACTGCAACTGTTGAAGTAGAAATAACTGTATATGATTATTATACAGCTGAAAATGAAATAAATAATTATATAAGTACTAATCAAGAAGAATTCTATGATGATAATGATGTATATGACCCTAATAAAGCATTAGAATATCGAATAAAAGAATTAGGAAAAATCAATAATACTATAAATTATACTTTAGATTTCACTTTAACAAAAATAAATAATGTTTGGACAGTAGATACCTTAACAAATGAACAATTAGAAAAAATTCACGGGACTTATTCGCATTAAGTCTTTTTTTCTTTAATTAAGAATAATATTATTAAGGTGATTAAATGAAAAAATTAATTATATTATTATTACTTTTATTAATACCAATAAAAGTAAATGCAAATGAACTTGCGAAATCTTCAGTATCAAGTATATTAATGGAACAAAGTACGGGAAAAATATTGTACGAAAAGAAAAGTAAAGAACAATTATCTCCAGCAAGTATGACAAAAATTATGACGTTACTTTTGATAATGGAAGCATTAGAAAAAGAAAAAATAACAATAAATGATAAAGTATTAATAACAAATAATGCAGCTAGTATGGGAGGAAGTCAAGTATTTTTAGAAAGTGGAAGTAAAATAAAAGTAGAGGAATTACTAAAAAGTATTGCTATTGCCAGTGCGAATGATGCATCAGTAGCAATGGCTGAACATATAGCTGGTACTAGTGACCAATTTATTAAAAGAATGAATCAGAGATGTAAAGAATTAGGATGCACCAGTACTAATTTTATGAATGTTCATGGATTAGATGAAAATAATCACTATTCTTCAGCTAAAGACATGGCTATAATAGCTAGAGAATTACTTAAACATGAAAAAATATTAAATTATACAAGTATTTATGAAGAGTATTTAAATAAACCTGATGGTACTTCTACTTGGATGGTTAATACTAATAAATTAATTAAATATTATAGTGGTTTAGATGGCCTTAAAACAGGTTTTACCAATGAAGCAGGTTATTGTCTTACTGCAACTGCTATAAGAAATAATATGAGATTAATAAGTGTAGTAATGAAATCACCGACAACTAAAGATAGAAGTAATGATACAGTTGAATTATTAAATTATGGATTTAGCAATTTTAAATTAAAAATAATATTAGATATTAATCATGATTTAGGTAAAATAGAAGTATTAAATGGTAAAAAAGAAAATGTAAGTATAAGATTATTAGAAAATGCTACAAATTTAGAAAATATGAATGAAGAAAAAAAATATACTTATAATATAATAACAGGTAAAATAAAAGCTCCTGTTAAAACTGGTGACGTAGTAGGTCATTTAGAAATAATAGAAAATAATAAAGTGATAAATAGAGTAAATATAACAGTAAAAGAAAATATTAATAAAGCTAATATTTGGGATTTATATATAAGAAATTTAAATAATATATTAATTGGTAAATAATTCCATTTAGATATTAATCATTGATTTTTATATACCAATTATTGTAATATTAATATAGCTAATTTATAAAATACTACAAAGGAAAGATGCTATAGTGATTAAACTAAAAAAAATCAACAAAATATTAAAAAAATTAATAACTATTTTATTATTTTTTTTATTGTTAGGTCTTAGTTATTCTTATTTCACTGCTAATATAACTGGTTCTGAAACAGCAACTACGATAACAGCATCTGGTGGAACAATGAATATTACCTATAATGGGGGAAATAATATCAATATGGTTAATATATATCCAAGAGAAGCTGCATGGGGAACTAAAACATTTACATTAACTGGTAATAATACAACTGATTTAACTATGAATTATCATCTTAATTTAATAATAGATACTAATACTTTTTCTTATGGATCATTAAAATATAAACTAACATCAACTAATACTGGAGGTAATGGTATAATAGTTCCATCAATAACAACTATGCAAGAAGTTGGAAGTGGAGTAAGAAGAATTCTTTTAGGTAGCGGTACTTTCACTGGACCAACAGGCGGAGACAAAGTTCATACTTATGTTTTAGATATCTATTTTCCTGATAATGGTGAAAATCAAAATTATGATACTAGTAAATCATTTGGTGCTCATATAGAAATATTAGAAGGAATAGGAGCAACTAACCCTTATTTAAATGATTACATGATTAGTCAATATGGAGGTTCATCATCTATAACAGAAGCACCAGCTGGAACATTTGCTAACATAAATGGTGACAGTGATAATTTAATGTATAAAGCATTAGATGATTATGGTATGAGTTATTATTTAAGAGGAGCAAAAGACTATATAAATAATAATATTATCTTTGCAGAGCATCAATGGAAGATAGTGCGTATTAATGGCGATGGCTCAATTAGATTAATCTATAATGGAACATGCCCTAATAATAGTTGTGCAATAAATTCAACTGGAGAATCAACCCAAATAGGAATTTCAGCATTTAATACAAATAATAATGATACAAAATATTTGGGTTATATGTATGGTGGAGCCGCAGGTGAAGCATCAACATCAAGAGCACAAGCTACAACAAATGAAACAAGTAGCACAATAAAAACTCAGTTGGATAACTGGTATGCAGCTAATATATATAATACTGACTATAAAAATTATATATCAGATACCTTATTTTGTAACGATAGACAATTAGAAAGCGAAGTAGGGGGAGCAGTAACGGGAACAGGTTTTGGAACTAGTGAAACTAATTACGCAGCACATTATAGACTTTATACAAATAAAACCCCGAGTTTATTATGTGGCTTAAAAAATGATCGCTTTACGGTAAGTGATGTGAGCATCGGAAATGGAGCATTGACCTACCCCATAGGATTAATAACCGCTGATGAGGCATCAATTGCTGGATTAATATTAGGTACATTAAATACAACTAGTTATTTATATACTAATCAACATTGGGTTACTATGGGACCCTTTGAAAATTATGCTGGGGGATCACGCTTATGGTATATTTCTACCGGTGGTAACATATATTGGTTTAATTTTTGTTCATTTGAGTTTGGCATTCGTAGTGTCGTAAATTTAAAACCGAATACTAAAGTAGTAGGAACAGGTTCATCATCAAGTCCATATATAGTTCAAGTTTAAAATATAAGATTTAAAAAAATTAAGTATAATTTAAGATTTTTTCTTTACTTTATTTTGATTTTATTATAAAGTAAATTCTTAAGAGGTGGATAATATGAATTATTATGAATATTATAATAATTTAATACCAGAAATTAAAAAATATTTTAATATTTTAGCATCAGAAATACCAACTTTTTTATTTCCATATATTGAAACAAACACAATGTTAAGATTAAAAGATATAAGTTTTTTTTGCGGGATGGAATATGGTAATAAAGATTATTATAATTTTAAGTATTATGTATCTAGACTTGATCATAGTATATCTACATCATTAATTGTATGGAATTTTTCTCAAGATAAAAAACAAACAATAATAGCTCTTTTTCATGACGCTAGGACCCCTGCTACAAGTCACGTAATTGATTATCTAAATAAAGATTATATTATTCAAGAAAGTACAGAAGGCGGTTTAAAAGATACTTTACTAAAAGATAAAGTATTATTAAATTTATTAAGAAAAGACGATATACAAATAGATGACATCATTAATTTTAAAAAATATCCTTTAATAGACAGTAAAAGACCTAAATTATGTGCCGATCGAATTGATGGTTTATTTCTTACATCGTTAGCTTGGGCTAAAAATATTGAATTAGATGAAATAAAAAATATCTATGATGATTTTACTTTAAATAAAAATGAGGAAGGTATATCGGAATATAATTTTAATAATATTGAACATGTCGATAAATTTATTGAATTAAATGATAAATTAAATGAGTTAACGAATAGTATTATGGACTATAACTCAATGGCTTTATGTGCACAATTAATAGAATATTTAATTAATAAAGAAATCATTACTTATGATGATTTATATATCTTAACGGATCATTTACTATTTAATATAATTAATAAATATGCTAAAGTTGATAAAGATTTTAATAACTTATGTGATAATTTTAAATTATTAAAATATATTGAAACTGATATACCAGAATTAAAACAAAGGAATATAGATCCGTTAATTTTAACTAAAAGATATTCAAAAATAAAATAATATTTATTGATTAAAAAAATGATTAAATCATTTTTTCTTTGTTTTAAATATCATATTATAGGTTATTGCTATTTATTTATTGTAAAAACTATATATATTTGATACAATAATCATGGTTTTTAACCAAATATTCACATTTACTGATTAATTATTTCTAGTGGCCGTTGGTTGAAATCTTTAAGAAGAGGTAAATGGAAGAAAAACGAAGGAGAGTGTATTTATGGCTGTTGTTTCTATGAGTTATTTATTAGAAGCAGGTGTTCATTTTGGACATCAAACAAAAAGGTGGAATCCTAAAATGAAGGAGTATATCTTTACTTCTAGAGATGATATTTATATTATTAATCTAGAAAAAACTGCTGAGTTAATTGAAAAAGCATATGCAGAAATTAAAACAATTGCAGAAAATGGAGGTAACTTCTTATTTGTTGGAACTAAAAAACAGGCCCAAGAAGCTTCTAAAGAAGAAGCAGAACGTAGTTTATCTCATTATGTAATTGAAAGATGGTTAGGGGGAACTTTAACTAATTTCAGAACTATTAGAAAAAGAGTTAAAAGATTAGAAGAAATTGAAAAAATGGAAGCAGATGGAACTTTTAATTTATTGCCTAAAAAAGAAGTTATTGGTTTGCAAAAAGAATATGATAAATTAAATAGAGTATTATGCGGTATTCGTAAGATGGAAAAATTACCAAATGCTTTAATAATAACAGATCCTAAAAAAGAAATTAATGCTATACGCGAAGCTAGAATTTTAAAAATTCCTATATTTGGTATTGTTGATACAAATTGTGATCCTGATGATGTTGATTATATAATTCCTGGAAATGATGATGCCGTTAGAAGCGTTAGTGTTATATTAGGAATTTTAAATAATGCTATATGTGAAGCTAAAGGATTAGAATTAGTGGATTACATAACTGAAGAAGAAAAACCTAAAAAAGAAAGATTTGCTTCGGCTGTAACAAATATAAAAGAAGTAATTGTTGAATCAAAAGAAAAAATCAATAATAATAAAAATGAAATAAAAAAAGAAAAAGCATTTGAAGAAAAAAAAGAAGTGAAAAAAGAAACTAAAATCGAATCAAAAAAAGAAGAAAAATTAGATTTATCTAAAATGACTATTACTGAACTTAAAAAAATAGCTAAAGAAAAAGATCTAAATGGTTATAGTACATTAAAAAAAGCTGAATTAATTGAATTGATAAATAAATAGAAAGAGGGAAAATTATGATAGATGCAAAATTAGTTGGAGAATTAAGAAGAATTTCTGGAGCTGGAATGATGGATTGTAAAAAAGCATTAGAAGCAACAAATGCGGATATAGATGCGGCAATTAATTATTTAAGAGAAAAAGGAATTACCAATGCTACTAAAAAAGCCGAAAGAATTGCTGCAGAAGGTCTTGCAAATATATTTATTAATGATAATAAAGCTATTATTCTAGAAATTAATAGTGAAACTGATTTTGTTAGTAAAAATGAAGAATTTATTAACATGTTTGAAAAAATCGGAACAGCTATCTTAAATTCTAATGTGAAAACTATAGAAGAAGCATTAAATATAGATTGCGGTGATGGCACAATAAATGAATATATAATTGCTAAAACTGCTAAAATCGGTGAAAAATTATCTTTAAGAAGATTTGAAATAGTAGAAAAATCTAACCCTGATGTATTTGGTGCTTATTTGCATATGGGTGGCAAAATTGCTGTTTTAACTATGGTTGAGAATACAAATGAAGAAATAGCCAAAGATGTTGCTATGCAAGCTGCTGCAATGCGTCCTCAATATTTATCTAAAGAAGATGTTCCAACTGAAGTTGTAGAAGCTGAAAAGAAATTTTTAACTGAAGAAGCTATTAAAGAAGGTAAACCTGCTGAAATAGCAGAAAAAATGGTTATTGGAAGAATTAATAAATTTTTTAAAGAAATTTGTTTAGTTAGTCAACCATTTATAAAAGAAAATGATATAGATGTTGAAACATATGTAAAAAATAATGGCGGTAGAGTTAAGAAAATGATTCGTTATGAAGTAGGCGAAGGAATCGAAAAAAGAAATGATAATTTTGCTGAAGAAGTTATGAATCAAATTAGTAAATAAAAAATTAGAAGTAAATTTCTAATTTTTTTTAAAAATCTAATAGTTCATAATCATTATTTTGATTTGTTATTTGACTATCTATGAGAGTGTTTTTTAATCCTAAATTAGTATCTGATCCTAAATCATCTTCTAAATCGATTAATTTAAGTATTTCTTCAAAGGTAGTTTCGCCTTCAACTACTTTAGCAAGGCCATCTTGAAGCATTGTTATAGTACCAGATGAGTATACTAGTTTTCTTAATTTTTCCTTTGATATATTTTGAGTAATAGCATCTTGAATCTCTTGATTAATTTTTAATACTTCATGAATTGCAATTCGACCTCTATAACCAGCGTTGCATTCATTACAACCTACTGGTGTATAGATATTATCAACATCAATATTAAGGGCATCTTTAAATATTTTTTTTTCATATGAATTTGTAGGTCTTGAACCACGACATCTAGTACATAATTTTCGAGCTAATTTTTGGGAAATAATTCCTGATATTGCTGAGCCTAGAAGATATCTTTCAACATTCATATCAAGTAATCTTTCAATTGTATTTAAAGAAGTATTAGTATGAATAGTTGAAAGTACTAAATGCCCTGTGATTGCTGCTCTTACCGCAATTCTTGCAGTTTCATCATCTCTTATTTCACCAATCATTATAATATCAGGATCTTGTCTTAAAATACTGCGAAGTACAGTAGCAAAATCTAGCCCAATATCAGATATTACTTGTACTTGATTAATTCCTTCAATATTCATTTCAATTGGATCTTCAACGGTAATAATATTTCGTTCTTCAGTATTTAATACTTGTAATATTGCATAAACAGTTGTTGATTTACCAGTACCTGTAGCTCCAGTTACTAGAATAATACCATTAGGATTATTTATAATATCTTTTACTTTTTCTAAATTAGTATTATTAAAACCTAACTCTTCAATACCAGCTGAACTTTTACTATAATCCAAAATACGAATAACTATTTTTTCGCCTAAATTAGTTGGTAAACTTGATACACGTAAGTCAACTTGTTTATTTTCTAAATTATTTTTAATAGCTCCATCTTGCGGAGTTCTTGATTCAGTAATATTCATCCCAGCTATAATTTTTATTCTAGTAATCATATTTTTTTGAACATATAAAGGAACAATACTATAATCAAATAAATTACCATCTATTCTAATTCTAATCTTTAAGCCATCATCATTTGGATCAAAATGGATATCTGATGCTCCTTTTTTTATAGCATCTAAAATAATAGCATTTACTATTTCGGTAATAGGAGTTTCTTCATAATTGAACGTTACTAAATTGGTATTTAGGCTAGCTAGCTGAACTTCATCAAGTATGGCTGGTATTTCGCTAACATATTCTTCGCTCATAGAGTTACCTCCTATTTTATTCTCATATAATTATACTTCAAAATATTTTATTAAGCAAGATTATCTTGATTATTAAATCTATTTAATATATAATTAATTTAAGTTTCGTTTGATATTGAGGAGTACTATATTAATTTATTTAATAGAGAGTTAGAGTATGGTGAAATCTAATAATAATGATATAAGAAGGTTGCAATGGAGAAAAAACGTTAATATGCGTTAAATATTAGAGAATAACAATAGTTATAAAAATAAGGTGGTACCGCGAAATAATCGCCCTTATATTTATAATTATTTTTTTTAAAAAGGAAGTGGTTAGTATTTATAAAGAATTTGAAGATTATGTAAATTCTTTTAATATTTTAGATAAAGGAATAAATAGAAAACTATTTCATAGTAAAAGAGTAGCTGTAATAAATGCTAAATTAGCGATGGATTTAAAATGGTCACTTGATGATGTTAAATTAGCCAAACAGATTGGACTTCTTCATGACATAGGAAGATTTGATGAATGGAAGAAATTTAAAAAATATGGTAAAACTAAATTTGATCATGGAGAGCATGGAATTAATATTCTTAAAAGTAATAATTATATAAATAAATTTAATGTTTTAAAAGAAGCAGATAAAGATATTTTATATGAAGCTATTTATTATCATAATAAATACCAATTACCTAAAAATATAAATAAACATGCTAAATTATTAAGAGATGCTGATAAAATTGATATATTATATTTACATACTATTAATAATAAACTTTATTCATATAATAATAATTATAGTAATATAATAAGTTCTAAAATACATAAAGATTTTATGGAAGAAAAATGTATATTAGTAGAAGATGTTAATACTTATGCAGAATTCATAGTTTTAACATTGGCATTTATATATGATATTAATTATGAATATTCAATTAAAATAATTAAAGAAAATAATTTTATTAATAAAATATATAATAAGTTAGACAACAAAGAAATATATGAAGCTTATTTTAATAAAATTAATAATTACATAGAAAAGAGGCTTAAAAATGTTAGATAAAAAATATTTAGCTAAAGAAAAAGAAGCAAAATGGCTTAAATACTGGGAAGATAATAGTATATATGAATTTAAAAAAGATGATAGAGAAATTTATTCTATTGATACACCTCCACCAACTGTAAGTGGCAAAATTCATATTGGACATATATTTTCTTATTCACAAACAGAGATGCTTGCACGATATAAAAGATTAAGAGGATATAATATTTTTTATCCTTTTGGTTTTGATGATAATGGTTTACCAAGTGAAAAACTAGTTGAAAAAGAACATAAGATAAAAGCTCATGAGACTTCTCGTGAAGAATTTAATAAATTATGTTATGAAACAACTGATAAATATGAAAAAGAATTTAAAAATTTATTTACTAAAATGGGAGTAAGTACTGATTGGAATTTAGTATATAAAACAGTTAGCCCTTCGACTATTAAAATTAGTCAGTTATCTTTTTTAGATTTGGTAAATAAAAATAAAGTTTATAGGAGCGAAAGTCCTGCTTTGTGGTGTAATGAATGTATGACTACTATAGCTCAAGCTGAACTTGAAACTAAAACATTAGAATCTACTTTTAATTATATAAAATTTAGTACAACCGAAAATATTGATTTTATAATAGCAACTACAAGACCAGAATTATTACCAGCAATAGTTGCAATATTTGTTAATCCTGATGATAAAAAGAATCAACATTTAATTGGTAAAGAAGCAAATGTTCCTATTATAAATATTACTGTTCCAATTTTAGCTGATGAAAAAGTTAATCAAGAAAAAGGTTCTGGTATTGTTATGTGCTGTACATTTGGTGATCAAACAGATATTGAGTGGTGGAACAAATATAAATTACCGCTTAAACATATTTTAACATCAGATGGAAAAATTAAAGAAGATATTCCTAAATATGGTAACCTTAAAATAAAAGAAGCCAGAAAACAAATTGTAGAAGATTTAGATAAAGAAGGATATATATTAGAGATAAAATCGATTGAGCATGAAGTTCAAACTCATGAAAGATGTTCAAAAGAAGTGGAATATTCAATCATGAATCAATGGTTTATTGATGTAATGAATCATAAAGAAGATTTTTTAAAAATAGGCAGTGAGATTACTTGGTATCCTGCATTTATGCAAAATAGGTATTCAGAATGGATAAAAAATTTAGCTTGGGATTGGTGTATATCAAGACAAAGATATTTTGGGGTTCCCTTTCCCGTATGGTATTGTGAAAAATGTAATAATCCTATTTATGCTACTGAAGATGAGTTGCCAGTTAATCCATTAGTAAATCACCCTCGAAATAATGTATGTAAAGTATGTAATCATGATAAGTTTATCCCAGAAAAAGATGTTATGGATACTTGGGCTACTTCATCAGTAACTCCACTTATAAATATGCATTATAAAGAAAAAAATAATTTAGAAAATATATTAAAACCAATGAGTTTAAGAACCAATGCTAGCGATATAATTAGGACTTGGGACTTTTATACTATTGTAAAAAGTTTTTATCATTTTAATCAAAAACCATGGAAAAATATAATGATATCTGGTTTTGTTATGGCGGGTAAAGGTGAAAAAATCAGTAAAAGTAAAAGTAATAGTAAAAATGAACCACTACAATTAATTGAAGAATATTCAGCAGATGTAATTAGATATTGGGCTGCATCTGGTCGATTAGGAAATGATATATCTTATAGTGAAGAAACATTGCTTAGAGGAAAAAAATTAATTAATAAACTATTTAATGCTTCTAAACTAATTGAAATTCACTTAGAAGATTTTGAAGATAAACAATTTGATAATTTTGAATATTTTGATAAATGGATACTTGGACGATATCAAGTTATGGAAGAAGCTTTTATTAAATATTTAGATGAATATGAAGTTGGTCTTGCTCTTAATACACTTGAAAAATTTTTTTGGAACTTTTGTGATAATTATTTAGAAATAGTAAAACATCGCTTATATCGCCCTATAGAATTTGGCCAAATACAAAGATATAGTGGGCAAAAAACAGTATATATTATTTTATATAAATTATTACAAAATTTTAGTATTTATTTTCCATTTGTTACTGAAGAAATATTTCAAGCTATATATAAAAATAATGAATCTATTCATACTACCGAAATTAAATTAATGAATTATAAATTTGCTGAAGAAGTTAAAAATGGTAATTTACTTTTAGAAATTATTAGCGAAGCTAGAGGCATTAAAACTAATAATAATGTTTCTCTAAAAACAGAAATTAAAAATATGTCTCTTGGACTTTCTAACGATTTAAATAATGCTTTGAATTTAGCAATTAAGGATTTTAAAGCAACTTTATTTATAAAAGATATAGAAATTAAAAATATTGATAAAGATTATGAAGTTTATATTATAACTTTAAATTTAGAGTAAAGATAATAGGTGATATATTGATGAAAAAATTTGGTTCCTTAAAAGAGAATTATAATTTAAAAGACTATAATACCTATAAAATAGATTCAATATGTAAATATTTTATTGTAGTAAATGATATTGTAAAATTAAGAAAATTAATAAAATATTTAAAAGATAATAAGATAAAATATTTTATAATTGGAAATGGTTCTAATGTAATACTTCCGCCTTATTATGATGGTATAGTTATTAAATTAAATTTTAAAAAAGTTAAATACTATGATAATATTGTTGAAGTAGAATCATCTTATATGCTAAATAAATTATCCTATGAAACAGCTTTAAAAGGCTTAAAAGGCTTAGAATGGGCAAGTGGAATCCCAGGAACAATAGGAGGCTCTACAATAAATAATTCAGGATGCTATGGAAGTGAATTGTTTGATAATATCATTAAAGTTGATATTTTAAATGATAATCAGATTATAACTTTAAATAAAAAAGATATTAATTACTCATATCGATATACCTCTTTAAAAGATAATAATATAATAATAATAAAAGTATATTTTGAATTAGAAAAAAATAATAAAGAAGAATTATTATCATT